>QHPW01000133.1:0-2020 GCA_003219675.1 Verrucomicrobiota bacterium | reverse complement strand
CAAGGCCTTGCGGCGTTCGCGCGCGGATTTGAAGGACCCCAAGCGGCCCATCGGCACCTTCGCGTTGCTCGGACCGACCGGCGTTGGCAAGACCCTGCTGGCCAAATCGCTGGCCGAGCACATGTTCGGCGATGCCAAGTCGCTCATCCAACTGGACATGAGCGAGTACATGGAAAAGTTTACCGTGTCACGCCTGGTGGGTTCGCCGCCGGGTTATGTGGGCTACGAAGAAGGCGGTCAATTGACCGAGCAGGTCCGCCGCAAGCCCTATTCGGTCATTTTGTTCGACGAAGTGGAGAAGGCCCATCCGGACGTGATGAATATGCTCCTGCAGATCCTCGAAGAGGGCAAGCTGACCGACAGCGTCGGACGCGTGGTGGATTTCCGAAACACAATCGTGTTGCTGACCTCGAACGTTGGCGCGGAGACGATCCGCAAGCAGACCACCATCGGCTTTACCGCCGCCAGCGAAGAGTCGAGCTACGAGAGGATGAAGGAAAAAATTCTGGACGAGGCCAAGAAGACTTTCCGGCCCGAATTTTTGAACCGGCTGGATGATGTCATCGTTTTCCGCGCCTTGAACAAGCCCGACCTGATCCAGATCCTCGATCTCGAAGTGAAGAAAGTCATGGAACGGTTGAAAGGGAAGAACATCCAGCTTCAGCTCGACGAAAAGGCGAAGGATTTCCTGGTCGAAAAGGGTTACGACCCGATTTACGGCGCCCGGCCCATGCGCCGCGCCGTCGAACGATATTTGGAAGACCCGCTGGCTGAGGAAATCCTCAAGGGCCATCTGCACGAAAAGGACCCGATCATGGTCAACGTCGAGGGCGACAAGCTGGTGTTCAAACAAACCACCGCGGCCGAAGGCGCGCTTTCGAGCTAGAGTTTTCCTCCGATTCTCCGGCGCCAATGCCGCTCGTCATGCGAGCGGTGTTTTTGCTTCCTTGAACCGCCCCGGTCGGATCTTTCGAACCCATTACCCCTCCTCGGAGGGGAACGGGTGTTCGTTTTGAACTCATAACGGTGGACCCTATTGGCGGTTCGATCCTTTACTCTGCGCTCCTCGCGAGAGCGCAGAGAGGATTGCGGTCGGAGGGTTTTGGTCGAACGCGCGACACGCCCGGGCCACTGCCTCTTTGGTTCCGGCTCCGCCAGCCTGTGATTCATGCCCGGCGCGGGTTTCCGGTTTATAGGACTGGCCAAGCGCGGCTGCGGCAGTTAAGAATCCAGCCGCATGAACGGCTTCGCGAGGAATCGGTTGCTCAACTGGCTGGAGGGGTTGGGGCGGATCACCCTGCTCGGCGTGGAAGCGGCGCGATCGCTGTTTTCGCGGCGGGTGGACTGGCGGGGCCTGACCTATCAGCTTTATTTCATCGGTGTAAAATCACAGTCGGTTGTGTTGGTCACCGGCGCGTTCACCGGCATGGTGCTGTGCGCCCAGACCTATTTCCAGTTTCATAAGGTGAAGATGGACACCGCAACCCTGGCGGTGGTGAGTGTGGCGATGGGCAGCGAACTGGGGCCGGTGTTGACGGCATTGATGGTGGCCGGGCGCGTGGGCGCGGCCATGGCGGCCGAATTGGGGACCATGCGTGTGACCGAGCAGATCGACGCGTTGCGGGCCCTGGCGACGCATCCGGTGGATTACCTGGTTTTGCCGCGGTTGTCGGCGACGATCGTCGCGCTGCCGTTGTTGACGGCGGAGTCCATCGCGGTCGGCATCCTTGCGGCCTATATCGTGGGGACCACATTGTTGGGAATCGATCATGCTTATGCCTGGCACAACATGTTGAGATACACCCAACCGCAGCACGTCCTGATGGGCAGCATCAAGGCGGTGGTTTTTGCGGCGGTGCTGGCGTTGATCAGTTGTTACAAAGGGATGAACTGCCGCGAAGGAGCAGAAGGAGTCGGGCGCGCCACCACCGAAGCCGTGGTTTACTCTTCCATCACGATCCTGATCAGCAACTTCTTTCTGACGTTGTTTTTGACCCGTTTGCTCGGGGCGTGATGATCG
>QHPW01000132.1:3086-9295 GCA_003219675.1 Verrucomicrobiota bacterium | reverse complement strand
CCGCCGGCAAAGTCATAATAACTGCTCTCGACGACCTTGGGTTTGTGATACCGCTGCAGGACGCAGGGGGAACGCTCGAAGCCTGCCAGAGCAGCGTCCACCGCCGCGCCCCAATCGACGTGCGAGAGATCGCTGCCCAGGTAAACACTGCGCGCCCCCCAGGCGTGCTCGGAGAAGCCGGAAGCTTTCACAATCAACTCGCGCTCCTTCTGTGAAAGAGCCTTCAACTGCTGCCAGTCGGTCAGATTGAGTTCGGGGATGACCGCCTGCGGAGGGAGCGGGGTCGGATCGACCACCCAGGTGTAAGGAACCAGTTTAAACAGCCGCTTCAGAAAGCCTTCGCCCAGCTCGCGCCGCCAGAATTCGCGCAAATTCCGGTTCCAGAGGAGCGCGAACAGCATCTTCTCCTCGAAGATCGGTTTGGGCGGAGGCGTGAGCCGAATGCGTTTCTGGACCGCCGCGTCGAACAGCGCGTCGGCCACAGGGACGTTGGCCAGATCGAACAACTCGAAGAAGCGATAGACCGCATCGCCATCAGAAAAAGGAAATGGCGTCTCGTCGCGAGGCAGAAAACTGCGTTCCACTGAATTGAGCCGATGACAGATCCATTCCATCTCCGGGCGATAGGTCGCGGCTTCCCGTGAAACCACCACATGGACCGCGTGCGCCTCGCCAAAAATTCCGGCAAAACCCCGCGGCATGCCCTCGGCGCCGCCGAGGACGGCCTCGCCCAACCGCGCATAGGTTTGATTCAACCACGCCGTGAGGCCAATGCCGCCGGGCACTGAATCCAGTTCCGTGAGCGCGAGACCGTGGTCGGTGATCAGCAAGTCCGGTCGGATCACGCGCGGCCACTCGTTCTTCAACGCGTCGGAACGCTGGAGTTCGATCAGTTTGGCGGGCTTGCCACGATCGAGCCAGGCGGCGACCCAGGACGGCTGTTTGCCTGCGACACTCTGCCGGTAAAGCAGGTTCACGGCGCGGTTGAACTGCAACAGCACACGCCCAAGTGTTTCGATCTCCCGGCTCAGATCGGCGCCGAGCGCAAACGGCGCCGGTGAAATACGCCAATCCATGTCGGCAAACAGACCGCCTTGCGGAAGCTGATTGAGAATGAATCCAGCGCGGTCAGCCACCGTTCTGGTCGCGGCGGGAGCGGGGGGCGTGTTCACAATGCGTTGCCCTGTTGCTTCAGCGGTTGGCTCCGGGACGCAGATCTCATTCAAGCGGACGATAAGAGAAATGGGGTCGCTCGTCAAAAATGAAACACTGCCTGGCGCGCGTTCGAGGAGAGGGAACATCTCCGAAATCGTGACGCGCGTCGAGGCCTCGTCCTCGAACCGAGTCGGCCAGTCGAGGACGAGGATGAAACGGCGGTTCATGGAAAGAATTCCACGAAATTTTCGCGCTTTGGACCCTGAACCTGGTAGGGACGGCGCGCTGCGCCGTCCGCGCCGCGCTCAGCGGCGCAATGATGCCGCCACGCTGCTTCGCGGGCGGGGACATCGCAGCGCGATGTCCCTACCAAAGTCAGGTTCATGGAAAGCCTCCTTTCGCTTTTGCGCACGCATTGGGACCATGAACCAGATTGGCACCCCTCCCTGCCCTCTCCCCGCAAGGCGGGGAGAGGGTGGCCGAAGGCCGGGAGAGGGGCGGTTCATGGAAAGTTTCCACGGTTTTGCCACCGCGCACTTGGACCATGAACGGTGGGGCGAGACTCCGTCGAGCCCTGATCTCCCAGCCACAGGAATCAGTTAGGGCTCGACGGAGTCTCGCCCCACCGGGTTCATGGAAAGCGGACACCTCCAGAATTCGGAGAATTGAGGATATGGACGGTGCGAATGTCCCTCAACCGCGCCACCCACCCGGTCACCGAGAAAGCACGGCAAGGTCACGGCGGATTCCAGAGAGCGCGGTAGAACCGTTGCGCCGCGCCGGCGCTTGGAACCGCAAAAGGAATCGAGTTGGCCGCCAGCGTGTTGGTGCTGAAGGCGGCCCAGTTCGTAAAGTCCGGCGAGGATTGAATCACGTAGCGCTGGCCCGCCTGGCCCTCGAGCCAGAATTCAATTTGTCCGCCGGTGTGCGTTCCGGGTCTCAATCGGGGCGCCGGCACCGCCGCGGACAGAACCAAAAGCGTGATGCTTTGGGCGGGCACGGTGTTGCTCACACTGCCGTTGGTGTACACCGCATCAGCGAGGCGGTTGATCGAATTCGCGGAGGTCAATTGCCAGACCTGCGCCGTGCCGGCGCCGTTGAAGTTTGCAATGTTGAGGACTACCGGCGTCGTTCCGTTCAACACCTTGTTGATGACCATCACCGTCAACGCGCTGTCGGAGGAACGGACCGCAGCGAACGAGGAAAGGTTGTCGGGATTCGGCACGGTCGCCGACACGCTCGTGTCGCCGAAGGTCGATTGGTTGCCGTCGTAATTGCGGAACAGTTTGATGGCTTTGTAGGTCGGCGTGCTGCTCGCGGGAGTCGTCCACCGCGCGGCGAGGTCAAGTCCTTCCCGGCCGAGAATGCCGAGGATGTCGGCTTGCGCGGTCGCGCCATTGATGTGGTTTTCCGCGCCCCAATTGTATTCGGTGATGCCGACCGGGGTTCCCGGATAATATTGCGTCGCCCATTGCTTGAGGCGCGGAATGAGCCGCACCTTGTCGTTGATCCAGGTTTCGTCCACATAATTCGTGTCCCAGAGCGAACGCGTCGAGCGATTGCGGCGCAGTTGCATCGAAGTCGAGACCTCACTGCCGAACTCACCGCCTTGCGGGTAGTAGTGAACGGTGAAGAGGTCAAGCAGCCGCTGGCCGGTCGCATTGTTCGTCCGGCGCAACTGGTCGAGCAACCACGGCAGATAATCTGCGTTCCCGTGCGCCGCGCGGTCCGGCAGATTGTTCCAGCCGTTCCGGCTGCCCCATTGCTGGTCGTAACCGCTGTAAAAGTAACCCGACCAGCCCCATTCCTCCGGACCAACGACCAGCGCGTTGGGGTCAACGGATTTCACTTTCTCGCCGTAATCGAGAATTTTATCGCGGATCTCGTCCATCGTCGGGCCGGTCGGATGGACGTCCCGGTGCGTCGAGAACCAGATGCTCGGCTCGTTGTCCATGATGTAGTAGCGCAAGCCGCCCGCCGCGGCGCGACCCCAGCGATTGGTCAGATGCTGCATCCAGCCGAGTTGAAAATTCGAGTCGGCGGGCAGGTTGGCATCGTTCGGATCGTTGCCGGTAATATCCACCCCGTTGGTTGCGACGCCATTGCCGGCGTCGGCAAAGTCCGGGGCGCGGGCTCGTTGTGGACCGTATTTGGCAATGGAAAAACTGGCGAGTCTCGCCCGGCCTGGGCCGAGCTTTGCGACCCAGCTGATGGTCGGAATCGTCAGCATCGGTTGCGCGCCGGCGGCCTTCGATTGTGAGATGAAATCGTCGCCGTCGGCGCCGGGTGTTGCGCTCGCGGAACCGATGCTTTCGAAATACCAGTCCGCCGCGTGGATCGCCGCGTTGATCTGCCAGTTGTAACGGGTGGTCGTGTTGCCGCCGGAACGATTCAACGGCACGTTCAGATCGGCCAACTCGGTCGAAGAAGCGAACGCCACGCCGTAAATTTCCGGACTGATCGGATGCCGATTCGCTCCGGCGTCCACCCGAATGGTCGCGGTCGAGTTGGTTGTCGGCGGCGGAGTCGGCCCGGCGACGAGTGAAACGTCGTCCACGTAAAATGTGGGTTGCGCCGTTCCGGAACGGTCCTGAAGCCAGAAACCGTCGATACTGCTTTGGCGCGGTGGCACGAGCGCGGAGATCGGAATGTTGATTTGCTGCCAGGTGTTGGCGGTGAGAGGCGCGAGCGACTGGCCCGCGGCGGCGGCGCTTCCGCTCAGCACGGCCTGCACTTGCAACAGTTGCCCGCCGCTCGCGCCGCCGTGGGTCCAAAAGGTCAGATTCGTGAAGCCCGCGGGATCGAACGCAGTGTGTTCAAAATAGAGCGCTTCCCACGCGCCCACCGTCACGCTGATTGACTTCGATCCACCGCGGACCGGCGTCAAGTTGTCAAGGTTCACCAGGGCCCAGCTCCAATTCTCCCAGCTATTCTGCAACACGTCGTCGTAGATCGTTTCATCGGTTTGGCCGCCGCACCGGACCGAAACAAGCGCTGAGAGGAGAAGTGGCAGAGCAATGGATCGCATGATCTGGTTCGACTAAACCGTCTCCAGGCAGTCGTGGAAATGGCTCGCCCTCACCCTGACCCTCTCCCCCAAGGAGAGGGGAGAGCCGGCACACCGGTTGGGAAGGGCTCCCCACTCAGGGACTCGACTCAGCGCGGTGGAAGGGAGTTCCCTCTCCTGCGGGAGAGGGCCAGGGTGAGGGCGAGCGTGAGTCTCCATTGGATGATTACGGCTAAGGCCTCTGTATGCGCAGGAATAGATTTCCATTTCCGGGAACACCACTCGGCAGTCCTACTTCCAAACGGCGCACCTGGTTCGGCTCATCTGCCGCGCCCAGAATGTTCAGCGTCGTCCACGCGCTGGCCGGCTTCGCCAGGTCATCGACACACAGGACGGTGTGGTTCGTCGCGCCCGACGGATTCTCAAATCGCACCGTCAACCGCCGGCTGGTCAGCGCCGTTGCGTCGAGCGACAGGACGCGGAAGCCGGCGTCCACCCAAAAGCGCACTTCGACTTTGTTGGTGTTGCCTTGGAAATCGGCGACTGCGGCAGAGATGTGGCTGGTGCTGAGGTTCGACATTGGCGTCTGTAAAGGGATTGAGAAGATGCCGGGTGCGACGAACGTCCCTTGGCTGACGAGTTCCGTTCCTGCCGACGCGCCGTTGACGGCGAAGTCCGCTTTGACAGACAACGTCGCGTTGTTCACGCCGGTATAAGCATCCGCCACACCCATGCGAATCTCCGCGAGGGGTGTGCTGATGAGATTCTGGCGCGGACTGCTCACCGCGACCGTCGGGCGCAATTCGTCGAGGAACCAGCCATAGTTCGCGTCGTCGCCGGTGCCGGTATTGATCGGGCAACCCAGGTCCACCCAGCGGGCAAACATAATCTTCTCGTCGTCGGTGAGCGGCGGGACGCTGCTGCCGGGCGGCGGCATGATCTGGCCCGTGTAATCGAGGTCGGCGCGGTTCGGGTCGGCCCCGGGCGGAAGAGTAGCCGGATCTCCGGCAACACTCTCGGTCGGATGATCCGCGTTGCTCCAACCATCGAGCCGTCGGCCAAAGATTTTCCAGATCAACAACGATCGGCGGCTTTGGAACATGCGCACGTAACGGCTCGCATTACTTTGGCGCCAGGTGCGGCTGCTGATCACCGGCTTGTAGCCCCAGCGCGCGGCGTTGTCATCCGCCAGTCGCGCGTAATCGCCGGGCAACCCGCTGTAGTTGGTGTAGTCGTCAAGCACGAGGTTGCCCGACACGTTCGTCGTCGAGTGACACGGCACGCAACTGCGCTGGAGCACCGGCCGGATGTCGCGCAGAAATTCCACGTTCACCGCGCCGGGCGGATTGGTCTTCACCGTCGGCTGGCCGCCGGGAGTCCTGGTCAGCAGCGTGACCATCCTCGTCAGATCGATGGGTTTGTATCCCGGTTTGCCGGCAAAGGTGTTCTCAATAAGAAGCGGCTGCTGGCTGTGCGCGTGGCAACCGCCGCAGTTGTTCCGCACTTCACCGGGCCGCACCTGGTGCCACGTCTGCGCCATCGTCAGGAGCAAGCCGTCTTTGTCAAGCATTTGAAAGCTGAACGGTGTGTCGGCCGGAATCTTTGCCATGAAACTCGTGTCCGGGTTGCCCTCGGGATCGAGGATCGGCGCGCCGTTGGTGTCGAATCTCCGCAACGGAATCTCGCCGAGAATGCGCAACCGTTCGCGCGCGTGGCTGACGTAATGGTTGCCGTCATTGTATGGACCCCCGGAGTTCGGGCCGTAACTGCGATGCGAATTCGGTTCCATCGCGATGATCCGCACCGCGTGGATTTCGCTGTTGGAATATTTGCCGTCGTCCGAGCCTTGATACTCCCAATTGCTGCTCTGGCCGTTCTCGCTCGTGTTGAAGGAATCGAGCCCGTCATAGAAGTTCGACCACGACGGCACCACGCCCGGAAAACTCTCGCGCTTGTAAAAACTGCTGGTGCCGACAATGCCGTACGGCGTGCCGGGCGGAAGGTCGGGATGCGCGGTGCCGTCGTTCGGCAGCCAGGGGAATTTCAC
>QHPW01000132.1:0-2820 GCA_003219675.1 Verrucomicrobiota bacterium | reverse complement strand
CGCGTGGCTGGAAGGGGATGGTGAACGGATAGTGGTAGCCCGCGCCGAATGTTTGATCGAGACCCGGCGCGCCGGTCGCGAAGGCGGAATAGAATTGCGGCTGGCCGGGCGGCGCGTGCGGTGGCAGTCGGAACAACGCCCCGAATCCGTTGTTGTTCAGATTATAGTAGTCCACTACCACGATGTCGCCGTCGCTGAGTTGCGTGGCAAAATGAAATGCCTGCCCGCTGTGAAACGCGCTGACCACCGGTTCCCACACCCGGCCATCGGGCCAAATCGACCAGATGCCCCACATGCGCTGGTCGCGCAGGCCCTGGCTTTCGTAACTGCTGAACATGAGGCGGCCATCCTGCAACGGCGTCGGATGCAGAGCGCTGCCGATGTTGATCGGCGCGATGAACGTCACGTTCTCGCCGTCCTCGTCCATCACGAAGAGCCGAAGCGTCGGGTTGGTGTATCCCTTCGGCGGGGTGTGCGCGTTGCGATTGCTCGTGAACGCGATCTTGCCGCCCGGCACCGGGCACGGGCCGAGATTCAGAATGCCGTAGCCAAGCCCGGTCTTCTGCCAGCCGGTGCTTGACGGGTCCGCGTAATTCCCCCGTGTTCGGCGTGAACTCCTGGGAGGTAAGCCGAACGATCTGTCGCGACTGCAGATTGATCTTGTAAATGTCGCTACCCCTGTAGGGCAGGTCGCCGCGCTGACTGTTCAACCCGCTTTGGCGCAGGTCCGGAAACAAAACGTAGTAGCACCACTCGCCATCGAACGAAATGAACGGGTCCGTAACGCCGCCGTTCCCGCCCGCGACCAGCACCTCAGAACTGCCGTCGGGACGGAGCAGCACCAAATCCGCGCCGGGATCAAGGCGCGCCGGATGGAAGACTTCGGGCCAGATCGTGTTGGTATTGTCGCCGTAACGCGGCTGGCGGACATAGACGATATCGTAATTCACGAGCGCGGCGCCGGTGGAAAGCGGAGCGAACAACGCAATGAGCAGGAGCAGGAGGAATCCCAAATGGGGAGCGCATCGGGACCATGAACGGTGGGGCGAGACTCCGTCGAGTCCTGATCTCCAATGGGTAGAAGTCAGGGCTCGACGGAGTCTCGCCCCACCCGGTTCATGGAGCGGGCCGGGGTGAGGGCGGACCTGGCTTCGATGCAGAGCGTCCAACATCGGCTCTGATGCTCGCTTTAAGCCCTTCTTTCGCATAACCGTTCGAATTGAACAAGGCATGTTCCAATCACAAGGGAGGGCTGGCATGTTGCCGGCCCTGACCGCGGACGGTCCCGTCCGTTGGAGTAACTCCAACCAAACGAAGAAGAAACCACAGATGAACACGGATTCACACAGATTTCCTTTGGCGTCCAGCGTCTATCCCAGTACAGCCGCCGTCCGGTTTCTTGGCAGAAGGCCAACGTGAAAAGACCAACATCCGAAGACGACTAACATCGGCGCGTTATGCTAACCGTCGTAAACTCAGCGCAGGG
Source organism: Verrucomicrobiota bacterium (assembly GCA_003219675.1). Lineage (GTDB taxonomy): Bacteria > Verrucomicrobiota > Verrucomicrobiia > Limisphaerales > AV2 > AV2. Next base: position 1,334 of record QHPW01000132.1, on the reverse strand, counting down.
GCAATGTCCTGATTTCCATCTGGGTGGGTGCGCAGCGGATGCGGCGCACGACGATGCCGCAGCACAGCCGCGACCAACTTAGGACACCACCGGCGCAGGCACTCGCTTGACTGTTGATTCAACGCGCCATCCCAACAGTATCGACCGGTCCGGTGAATCCCGGCCCGCCGGCGGCCACATAGCCGTGGCTCGCGCCTGATTTGTCCGGGCTGATCCAGAACGAGTAGAGCTTTCCGTCATACAAATGAAACCGCAACTGAACCGGTTTCCCGGCTAACGCCGACAGATCATCCGCCCCTTTCCAGGTCACCGGCAACAGTGTCTTGTCGCCCTTGATTCGGTCCGACGTGAGCAGCTTCCCACCCTCGCCAAACACCTCGATCCATACTCCCCCGGACGGCGCTTCGAGATTGACGAAGAAATACTTTCCCTTGAATCGCACCGGCCGCGTGGTCAACGTGCCGCCAAAAAAGTCGCCGTCGATTGAAGCGAATCCGTCGCGGCGCAACGTCGCCAGACTTGTCACGCGTCCCTTGCCCCGGCCGCTGACGTAAAGGTAGAGCTGGTCTCCCACAACTAAACAGCACCCTCCCGCGGACTGGACGTTCGCGTAGTTCCAATCGCCGGGGGCTTCTGAAACCGGACAGAATGGGCGACGGTCCGGGCGCGCCCAATGGAAACCGTCGCGGCTGAATCCGACGCAGACCTCGTTTGGTTTTTCGCGCGGGCCGGGTTGTCCGCGCCAGATCGTGAACAAACCGAGCATCAGACTTTCGTAGGCTACGCAATCGAGATTGTAGAGCTGGCATGGAATTTTGTAGTCGGGCCGTTCGGGATCGAGAGAATCCGAACCGATCCAGAACGGCGGGTACTGCGGCTCGCCCGCTTCGCCCCAGTAAGGGCCTTTTGCCAGGTCCTTGACTTCCCAATACCGGCGGGCGCGCGGCTGACCCCATCCATGCCGTACACTGATGACCCAGATTTTGCGAAATGGATTGTAGAAAAACGTGCTGCGATCTCCCCACGAACCGGTCTGTCCCACGTGATTCCATTCAACGCCGTCAGGCGAATAATAAATCTGTCCGCGACAATCATTGCTCGCGATCACCGAGCGGATCATCTTGAAACGTTTCGAGGTCTCCTCCAGGTCGAGCCACACGGTTTGGGAATCGGTCTCGCCGCTCAACACATTTGTCCCCGGGTCCCAGTGGATGCCGTCCTTTGAAGTCGTGTAGCCCGTGCCGTGACCGAAATACCACAACTTGAAAAGATGATCTTTCGGGTCGTACCACACTCCGTCGCTGAAGACCATGCCGCCCGAAAACACCGGATTG
>QHPW01000486.1 GCA_003219675.1 Verrucomicrobiota bacterium | reverse complement strand
GACGCCGATGTGCCACAACAGTTGGCCCTCGACGATGACGTAATCGGTTTCCGCCTTGAATTTCGCCCGCACGGCGCCGATGACTTGCTCCGCAATTTGCCGCTCGATCCGCTGACGTTCACGGTTGCGCGCGTCCAAATCACGCGCCAACGGGTCGGCTTCTGCCAGGTTCTTCGCGAGCAATAAATTCAACGCTTCAGTCGCGGTTTCCAGTCGTCCGGCCGCGTTGAGCCGCGGGCCAAGTTGAAAACCGACTTCATAAACGCCAATCGGCCCCTTGACCCCGGCCACCGCCTTCAAGGCGATTAAACCGGGACGTTGTGTCGCGTTCAAACGCTGAAGACCGGTCGCGACCAGAATGCGGTTTTCGCCGGTCAACGGCACCAGATCAGCGACGGTGCCGAGCGCGACCAGATCCAACAGCGGACGCAGGTCAAATTCCTGCGCCGCGGGCAGACCGGTTTCACGCCCGCGCTTCACCAAAGCGTGCGCCAGTTTGAACGCAAGCCCGACGGAACAAAGCTCCTTGAAGGTGGGACAGGCATCCTGCCTGTTGTTGACGAGCAGGATGCCTGTCCCACTTTGGGGATTCACCAGAGCCGTTGCAAGTGGAGGCGGATCTGAAACCTGATGATGGTCCAGAACGATGACATCCACTTCGCGGTGTCGAAGCCAGTCAATCGTTCCCGTGGCCGTTGAACCGCAATCGACCGCCACCAAGAGCTTGACGGGAAATCTTTCGAGACAGTTTTCGACCGCATCCTGGCTCAAACCGTAACCCTCATCCAGGCGATGCGGCAGGTATTGGTTCACTCTCCAGCCCAGGGCACTTAAAACCTCGGTCAGAAGCGCCGTCGAAGTGACCCCGTCCACGTCGTAATCGCCGAAAATGACGAGCGGCTCACCCCGGGTTCTGGCCAGGAACAGCCGTTCGACCGCGACATCCAGGTTGGGCAAGAGGAAGGGATCGCTCAGCTGTTTCAACCGGGGTTGGAGAAACTCAGCCGCGCGGGTTTGTTCGGTCAGTCCGCGATTGACCAGGCATTGGGCCAGCAAAGCAGACACCGGGAGTCCCTCGACCAGCGGTCGGGCCAGCATCGGCTGCGGCGGCGCGATTGACCAGCGGCATTTCATCGGTGTTCTGCCTGCGACTTCGAGTCCAGTGGCCTCTTCAGGGCGAATCCGGTCCGGAATCCTCTTCGGCCTTCTTTGCGGCGGCCCGTTCGCGCCGCGTCACGCTCACCGAAAAGACAATCGAGGTCAAAATGATGGAGGCCACGACCGCGAGAGACGTCGTGGTGGCGATGTCAATGTCCCAGGCGCCCAGCAACATTTTGGTGCCGATAAAGCAAAGCACCAGCGACAGGCCTACTTTGAGGTAGCGAAAATATCCGATGGCCCCGGCCAGCACGAAGTAGAGCGATCGCAGGCCGAGAATGGCAAAGACATTCGAGGTGAACACGATGAACGGCTTTTTGGTCACGGCAAAAATGGCGGGGATGGAGTCCAGCGCGAAGACCAGATCGGTCGTCTCCACCATCAACAGCACCAGCGCCAACGGCGTCAGCGCGGTTCGTCCATCCTGCGTTGAGAACAGTTTCTGACCCGTGAATTGATCCGTCACCGGGAAGAGCTTTCGCGCCAGGCGAACGACGATGTTTTTTCCCGGGTCGGGCGGTTTGTCGCCCAGAAAAATCACTTTCGCCCCGGTAAAAATCAGAAACACGCCCAACCCATAGAGGACCCAGTCGAAACGGTCGATCGCCGCCGCCCCGGCGCCGATCATGACGCCGCGCATGACGAGCGCGCCGAGGATTCCCCAGAATAACACGCGGTGCTGATATTCCAAGGGAACTCGAAAGTAGGCAAAGATCACCGCGATCACGAAAACATTGTCCATGGACAGCGAGAGTTCGATGATGTATCCGGTGAAAAACTCGAGGGCTTCCTCGCGGCTTCGGAGCCGGATCAGCGCGCCGCAAAACGCCAGCGACAGGCCGAACCAGATCGTGGTCCAGGTGAGCGCCTCCTTGAATTTGACGACGTGAGCGCGGCGATGGAACACGCCGAGGTCCAGAGAGAGAAAAACAAGGACGATGGCGATGAACCCGGCCCAGTGAAATGGCGTGATTTCAATCTGGCCGAGCATGAGCCTGCGCTTAGCCTGGATATTTCACAGCGCGGCTGGCGCCGCAACCAAAGTAGTGGCACGGGCGTCCCGCCCGTGAGTTTCCGGTTTTGGCGCCACGGAATCTTGCTGCAACACACGGGCGAGACGCCCGTGCCACTACGCCTTCCGCAAACTTTGCGCGACTTACAACGATTTCGACAGATACTGATACAGCACGCGTAGCCACCAACGCAAGGAGGCGGACAGAAATCGGGATCACGACGGTCCACCTCCTCACGTCGGTGGCTACAGGCGGTCGCGGTTTCATGCGGAGCAGGAAATATCCGCGTCAGGCCGCCTTGACTGGGGGGCTGGCGCCGGCGCTCGCGGCATTGTCCATGACCACGAGGGAAGCACCGCCCGTGGGCCGCCGGCCTTTGTGCCACCAGAGCACCAGGGCGCTGGCGATGTAGATGCTCGAATAGGTGCCGGTGATGATGCCGACCAGAAAAGTAAATGCAAAATCGTTGATGACGCCGCCGCCGAACATATAGAGCGACAGCGTGGCCAGAAACACGGTCCCGGAAGTGATGATGGTGCGGCTCAAGGTGCGGTTGAGCGCGTGGTTCATCAATTCCTTGAACGTGCCGCGCACGCTTAGTTTCAGGTCCTCGCGGATCCGGTCGAAGATGACGATGGTATCATTGATGGAGAAACCGATAATGGTCAGAATGGCCGCGACAATCGGCGCGCTCAACTCGCGGCCGGTCAGAAAAAACCAGCCCAGGGTCATCAGCACGTCATGGATGATCGCGATGACCGCGCCGACGGCGAACGAGAATTCATAACGGAAGGCGACGTAAATCAGGATGCCGAACATGGCCAGTAGCGATGAAATGACCGCCGACTTTTGAATGTCCCTGCCGACGATCGGACCGACTCTGTCCAGTTTGAGTCGCTCATATTTGAACGTTTCCGGGAACTTTTCCTTGAGCGCCTGCTCCACCCTGGCCCCCGTGTCGAAGGTCGTGGTCAATTGAAGCGACTTCTTTCCGGTGCCCGGATCTTTTTGGTACTGGATGGTCGCGTCGCCCACCCCGAGTTTGCTGATGACCTCACGCAACTGATCCGTGGCGACTTCCCGGCTTTCCACATAGGGCAGCGTCAGCCGATCACCCCCCGCAAAGTCCGGGCCCAGGGCGTCCTTGCCCCGGTGCAAGCCGTATGCGTTGCCGATCAGAATCAACGCCCAGGACGCGATGAATGCCGGGATGGCCCAACGCATGAAATCCATCTTCGCGCCCCGGATGATGTGCAACATATTCAGCGACTTGATCAGGTTTTTCTCCAACAACCAGTCGAAAATCAGGCGGGTGACCACCAGCGCGGTAAACATGCTCGCGGTCACGCCGATGGTCAGCGAGACCCCGAAACCCTTCACCGGGCCGGTGCCGAGGAAAATCAGGATCACTGAAGAAATGAGCGTCGTCAGGTTGGAGTCGAAGATGGTGCTGAACGCTTTGCTGTAGCCCGCCGCCACCGCGCCGCGCAGCGATTTGCCGGCGGCCAGTTCCTCACGAATGCGCTCGTAAATCAAAACGTTGGCATCCACCGCCATGCCAATGGTCAAGACCACGCCGGCAATGCCCGGCAGGGTCAGTGTGGTGCCGATGGAGCACATAACGCCGAGCAGAATGATGATGTTCAACATGAGCGCAACGTTGGCGATCAATCCGGCCAGCATGTAGTAAGCCAGCATGAAGACCACGACCGCAGTTGTGCCGATGACCGCCGCCTTGATTCCGCTCTTGATCGAGTCCTTGCCCAAGGAGGGATCCACGCCGCGCTCCTCCACGATCTTGACCGGCGCTTCGAGCGGGTTCAGCAGCACGTTGGCCAGTTCAAAGGCTTCTTCCACGTTGAAATTGCCTTCGATGACGCCGCTGCCGCCCAGAATAGGTCCCTTGATGACGGGCGCGGACTTCAGTTCACCATCCAGAACGATGGCCAGCAGATGGCCGACGTTCTCACGGGTAATGTCGGCGAATAACTGCGCGCCTTCCGAGTTGAAGCTGAAGGAGATTTCCGGCTGGTTGCTCGCTGGATCAAAGATCACCCCGGCATTGCTGATGTATTTGCCCGTGAGGCCGCGTTCAGGGGTCTTCTTCACCAGATAGTGATAGATCTCCGCCTGGCCGTCGGGCTTCTTCCGTCGTTCGACCATGTTGGTGTAACCGATCGCGCCCAGCCCTTGTTTGAGCAACTCGCCGCTCTGCGGGTGCACCAGCCGGAATTCGAGGAACGCCGCCCGCTGAATGGTGCGCTTGGCGTTGTCCTTCTCCTCTTCGGACAGGCCGGGCAGTTGAATCAATATGTTTTTTTCGCCCTCGGGCTGAATGATCGGCTCGGCGACGCCGAAGCGGTCCACGCGTTTGCGCAACACTTCAACCGCTTGCGACAACGCCCGGGTCCGTTGCTCCGCCTGACTGAGTTGATTGGTGTCCATTTCGACCAGGAAGGACGTGCCTCCCTGCAAATCGAGGCCGAGTTTGATTTTCCCCAGGGCCTCGCGCTGCAATCGATGCAGGATGGCGAGGGTCGGCTCGGTTTCGGCCGCCGCGTTGATGAACGGGAAGTAGCGCGCGATGTCGTTGGTGCCGATGACCTCCTGCAGACTGGAGAAGGCGCGGCCCGGCGCCTGTTGCTCGAGTTGCTGAGCTCGAGTCACGATGGCCGCAAAATTGGTGTCGGTGTTGACGGCCCGGCTCTTGAATTCCTCGAGCAAATCGCGGTTCGTGGGCGGGTAGATCTCCCATATTGCCCAGGCCACGATGAAAACCACCAACGTCCACTTCCAAAAATTATTACGCTTCATCGGGTGTGATGTGACAAACGCTTTTTGCAATGATGCCGGGCAGCCTGGAAACAGGAGCGCCCCTCACCCTGCCCTCTCTCCATCGCATGGGGAGAGGGTGGCCGACTCGTCCGCCGTAGCCTTGGCGAAGACGGAAGGCCGGGTGAGGGTAAAGCGCAACGTTCACATTGTATGGTTATTTCTCTGACATGATGACAACTAGGCTTCACTCGCGGCGCGTTCAGTGATTTCCGTGACGGCGCTTTTGAGCACCTCCAGCTTGGTGTCGGCCGATCTGAGGGTGACGGTCTTCTCCTGCACGCTGACGACGATCCCCATGATGCCGCCGCTGGTGACGACCTTGTCCTTGGGCTTGAGCGTCTTGAGCAACTGCTCGTGCTCCCGGGCTTTCTTTTGCTGCGGGCGAATCCCGATCAAATACATCGCCACGAACGCGAATCGTATCATTCCCACCAGCTTCAACATTTCCCCGGTTGGATTAGGCTGCAATCCCTGGGGCGCGGCCTCTGCGAGCAGATGGATGGATGCAAAATCAGTCATGCTTTTCAAATCAATGAGCCGACAAATCTAGGGATGCGACCGCATTTGGCAAGCGTTTTAGGCACGATTTGCCCCGAAGGCGCGCATCTGACACTGCCCGCCGACTTGACTGGCACCCGCGGAGCGCCGATCTCCGATCCGGCGCGTTTCGGGGTGCTTTTGAATACCTGCCGGGTCGGAGTCGGAGACCGGCGCTCCGGGGCAGTGTCAAGATACGCTTGCGCCGAAGGCGCGAATTTGGACAACCGGCGAGCGAGCGGTCCGCCAGGGAGTGGCGGAAGAGGGTAGCCCACGGCGTGAGCCGTGGGGAACCATGCGCCCCAACCAAAAGCCCCGTCAGGAGCGACAGAGTTGGGTTCAGGAGGACTTTCTTTCGCCGCTTCGCGGCTCCAATTTTCAACACCCCCAACCCACGGCTGACGCCGTGGGCCACCCTCTGGCCGCTGCTCGGCAGCTATCCACCGTAGCGATCAAAAATGGATTTGCAAAAACCTTCACCTTTCCGCGTTCGCTCGCGCCAGGAGCACCTTTTGCGAGGGTACGTACCGGGCCACAAAATCGCGCCTGAACTCCGTGAACGTTCCCGCGGCCAGGTGCGCCCGAATGTCCGCCATCAGTTTCAAATACATGTGGCTGTTGTGCACGCTCACCATTCGCAGACCGAGGATTTCATTCACGTTCAGCAGATGGCGAAGGTAAGCGCGCGTGAAATGGCGGCAGGCGAAACATCCGCAGCCTTCTTCAATCGGACGGAAATCCGCCTTGTTGAAGCCGGCCTTCACACTGACGGTCCCCTTGTGGGTAAAGGCCGTGCCATTGCGCGCCACGCGCGTCGGCAGAACGCAATCGAACATATCCACACCGCGCGCCACCAGCTCGATCAACTGCGCGGGTGTGCCCAGCCCCATCGCGTAACGCGGCAAGCGCGCGGGCAGGAACGGTTCGGTCAGTTCAATCGCCTTGAATATTTCCGGTTCCGGTTCGCCGACACTCACGCCGCCGATGGCATAACCGTCAAAGCCCATCGCGACGATGGCTCGGGCGCACTCCTCGCGCAGCGCGGCGCTGGAGCCGCCCTGCACGATGCCGAAAACCCATTGGCCAGGCGCGCGCGGTTGCTCGCGGCATTCCTTGGCCCAGCGAATCGTCCGTTCGACGGCGGCGCGCATCTCGCGCGGCGCGCTGGTGTGCGGCGGGCAATCGTCGAACGCCATCGCGATATCCGAAACCAACTCCCTCTGGATTTCCATCGCCTCTTTTGGGCCGAGAAACAGCAGCGCGCCGTCCAGATGGGAGCGGAACTCGACGCCGTGCGCCTTGATTTTTCGGATTTTGGCGAGGCTGAACACCTGAAAACCGCCGCTGTCGGTCAGGATGGTCTGGGGCCAGTTCATGAAGCGATGCAATCCACCGGCCTGGTTAATAATTTCGAGGCCCGGGCGGATGGAAAGATGGTAGGTATTGCCGAGAATGATTTGCGTGCCCATCTCCCGCAGTTCGCGCGGGTCCAGCGCCTTGACGCTCCCCTGCGTGCCCACCGGCATAAAGACGGGAGTATCCACGACCCCGTGAGCGGTGGTTAAACGTCCCAGACGGGCTTTGGAAGTGGAATCGGTCTTGAGCAGCTCAAACATGCGCCCGAGGGTTTAAGCAGGTTCGGGCGAGGTTGAACATCAATTTATCCACCTGAAGGGAAGACGGTTGGATAGGCATCGCTGGTTCTTGGGTAGCCTGGACCTCCAATTGTTGGACGCGCATGGGGGCCATGCAGCCTTCCCAACTGGTAGGGCTCGGTGTCTTCAC
>QHPW01000485.1 GCA_003219675.1 Verrucomicrobiota bacterium | reverse complement strand
AGCGACCTGGACAAGGTCACTAGAGACGAGGAGATCGGGCTGCGTTATACCCGGATCCCGTTCACGGTGCTCTTTGTCGAAGCACGGCTGCAGCAGGAAGACCTCGACCAGTTTGAAGGCGAGACGGACACCACCGCCGGCGCGGGCGTGTTTGCGCGGGACACGGACGCTTCGAGCGAACTGAAGGAGGCCCGTGCCGGATTCACCCTGTCGCCCTGGTCGAACATTTCTTTGAGCAGTCACTATAAACACCGCGTTCGAGACAGCGACTATAACCACGTCACCGACACGAATGCGACGCCGTTCCCGTTCATTTCCTCCGGCAATGGCTATTCGGCATTCATTCGGGACCGCAGATTGGCGACCGACGAGATCGAAGCGAAGCTGGCCTGGCGCTTGAACCGCTGGCTGAAAACGACGTTGACCTATCAACTGACCGCGACTGATTACCATACGACAACGGATGCCGCGGAGGACCCGGCGACACTCATCGCGGGCGCAGCTTCGCCGGGCGGGCGGTTTTTCGCCGGGAACTACGATGCGCAGGTTTACAGTTTCAACGCGGCGCTGACGCCCGGACGGCGGCTTTACCTTTCCGGCACTTTTTCCTACCGCGACACGCGGCTGACGACCTCTTCCGATTTCGACCCGGTCGTGGTCCCCTACCGCGGGAAAGTTTACAGCGCATTGGGCAACGCGAGTTACGCATTGAACGACAAAACGGACTTCCGCGTCAGTTACGCCTTTTCCCGCGCGGATTACCGGCAACAGAATGAGGCCGCGGGCCTGTCGCAGGGCATTGTTTATCACCAGCACAGCGCCACGGCGAGTCTCACGCGGCGGCTGTTGAAAAACATGACCTGCTCGGTGCAATACGGCTTCTTTTACTACACCGAGCCAACCTCCGGCGGAGCGAACAACTACAAGGCCCACGCCGTGCTCGCGTCGATCACGATCCGGTTGCCTTGATGGACCTCGTCTCGGCTTTTTGCGATGTTAGTGGCACGGGCGTCCCGTCCGTTGCTCAAACCGGAAACTCACGGGCGGGACGCCCGTGCCACTAGCCGCCCAGGGAGAAAATGGCATTGACATCACCGGTCCGGGGTTGTTCCCTGCGCCGCGGGAATGATCGGTTGTGGGGGGGGGCCTGCCGCCGGATTCCTTCTTTCGACCGACCAGGTACCAGGTATTTGAGGGAACCAACAGGCGATTAAGACCGTCTAACCTGCAAAAAAGTAGAATGAACTTGCGCATCTTGAAAATGGTTTCCGGTTTAGCGGTTGCGATCGCGATTCAGTTTGGTCCAGGTGGCCAGGTTTTTGGCGCCACAAAGAATGTGACGACCTCCGGCTTCACGTTTGTGCCTAAGAGCGTGACGATCAACGTCGGAGACAGTGTGACCTGGACCGGCCTCACAATTCATAATGTTCAAACGGACACCGACCCTTTCTGTGGCCCTGTTCCGGTTCCGAACGCCACCTGCACGAAAACGTTCAACCAGGCTGGCACCTACAACTACTACTGCTCGCCTCACCGAAGTTTTGGAATGACCGGTACCGTGATTGTTCAGGCGGTGTCCGGCACGCCGCCTTCGGTCACCGTCACCAATCCCGCGGACGGCTCTGTGTTTGCCGCCCCAGCCGACGTCACCCTTCAAGCGACCGCTTCCGACGCCGACGGCACCGTTGCCAATGTTCAGTTTTTCGCAAATGCCAACCCGCTTGGCACTGCGACAACGAGCCCGTTCAGTATCGTGGCGAGCAATCTCGACGCGGGCATCTACGCGCTCAGGGCCGTTGCCGCCGACAACAGCGGACTGACCAGCACTTCGCCGGTCGTGAACGTCTCAGTGGTGGCGCCCGTTGCCGTCGCGCTCTCTTCGCCCGTGGTTTCCAACGGCCGGTTCCAATTCACGTATAGCGCAGACGCGGGACTTCGTTACGCGGTAGAGAACTCTTCCAACCTGGTGGACTGGACGTCGCTTGCGACCAACACCGCCTCCGGCAGCGCCGAACTTTTTGGAGAAACGTTCGATGTGAATGTGCTGCGATTTTACCGTGTGGAACGCCTGCGCAATCCCTGACGTCCTCGATTGACCCGCCGGATTTCTCAAAAATGCCGCAACCCCGAAGAACTGAACTGATCATTCGCAACTCAAAACAGGAATGCATAATCAAATGAAGAACAGACAGGATTCCAACATCGAATGCGCTTCAACCGGCACGCGGCGCCATTTTCTGAAGAACTTTGTCGTGGGCACAGCATTTTCCTCCGTTATGGGCAGGGCGTGGCTGGGAACCCTTGTGGCGGACTGCCAGCCGATTCAGCAGGGCGCGGGCATCTTGCGCGTCAATGTCAGCGGTTTTCAGGCGTTGAAAAATGAAAATGGCTCGGTGCGTCTGGCGCTCAATGCCTTCACTCAGAACGGAACCTCAAACGCGTTTTACCCGGTATTGGTGAATCGGGGGGTGAACAACCAGTTTTTTGCGTTGGACACGAGGTGCACGCACCAGGGGTGCGTCGTGCCACCTTTCAACCCGACGGCGGGGGCCAGCGTTTGCCCTTGTCACAGTTCCAGGTTCCGGATCGACGGCACGGTCATTCCAGGAAGCGCGGCCTTGAGTTCGTTGCAAAGTTTCCCGGTGTCGTTTGACGGACTGGATCTGCTCTGCATCGAAATTGCGAATCTTGGCTACACAGTCAGCGAGACGTCGGTCCAAAGCGGGTCCGGGCCGCGTGTTCAGTTGCAGTTTTCCACCAGGACAGGCGTGAAATACCAGGTGCTGTTTCGCCAGTCCCTTGCGGACACGGGCGCGGGCGCGGTCGTGCCGTTCGCGACGACGATCGGGGGCGCGGCAACCTCAACGGTCCTGACGGGCAATAATGCGGTCGCGACCTTGTTTGTGGATCGCACCTCGGATGCCGGCTTCTACTCGGTCGCGGTGCTGGTGAACGCCGGTTAAGTGTCATGTCACAGAAATCCCAGGTAGCGTCCTGATTGGGTGGCGGCGGTGCTGCGGCACCGCCCTGCGCCGCGGCAGCGGCGCACCCACCTTAAGCAGATTAGGACACTACCAAATCCCATGGAATGTGCGTTGCGCTCGTTCCCTCACCGACCTTCGGCCACTTTTCCCATGAATCCTGAGGTGGGGCGAGACTCCGTCGAGCTCTGATTTCTGCCGTTTGGAGATCAGGGCTCGACGGAGTCTCGCCCCACCGTTCATGGCGCAATCGCGGTTGCAAGAAATTGAGCGGCGTTCACAATGCGACATGGTCATTTTGTTCGTC
>QHPW01000484.1 GCA_003219675.1 Verrucomicrobiota bacterium | reverse complement strand
GCGGTATGGTAACAGTCAACGGATCGCTGACTTGTCCCTGGATCTTGTCCACGTTTTCGGGCGACACGCGGATGCAGGGCACCGCCGACACCGTCAGATTGTCGAACACGTGGACCCACGGCCCCGGGAAGCCGAGTCCTTCCAGCGTGATGTAATTGTTGCGAAAGCCGCTGGCTTTCACGTGTTCCAGGGTATTGTTATCGATCCGCACCTGAATGTTGTTGACGAACATTTTGATCGTCGCCGCGCTGGTGCCCGAAAAATCCGCCGTGTCCACCTCAATGCGCACATGGAAGTTCGTGCCGGTGGGAATGCCTCCCGGATATTCGCCGCTGGCGCTATAGATGGCGCCTTGAGCCTGGGTTTCCCACACCTCGATATTGCCTCCGTAGCGGAACAGGATCCCCAGGCCATCCGAACTGAAGATAAAAGGATTCTGAGTGCTGGACCCAAACACCACGCCGCACCAATCGCCTGAAAGCGGATCGCCCGTGTCATCGATGCCGGGATCCACATCGAACTCAATGGTGAACCGGCCGCCCTCGATGAAATTGTGGTCGGGCGAGACATAGCTGTTTGATTGCAGGCGTAACCGGCCAGGCGCGTCCGGGGCGCCTACCTGCGTCAGGTCGTCCGTCGGCGCATTCTCGGAATACGTCAGCGGCGCGGCGTTGCCGCTTTGCCGGAGATTGTTTTCAAAATTGACATCGTTGCTCTGAGCCGAAACATCGAACGTATCGCGAAAGATCAACTCGTTCGTGATCGTGATCTGAGCCCAGGTCGTCTGCACCATCGCACCACACGCCAATGCGACCAGAGAAAGAAGCCAGGTCCTTTTCGTCATAGGGATGATGGGTTTTAGTTCTTCCAGCAAATGCTTGCAAGCCTTTCCTTGTGCCTCGACGAGTCTAAGTATAGTGTAGCCGCGTGTCGTAATGATTCCCTCACGGAAAGCATCTCTTTGGGTGGTCTGCTCCTGTTTCTGTCTGGTTGACCAGCTTGCTGCGCAAAGCGTCCTCCTCAACGAGGTCATGACCGCCAACAGCCGAACGTTGCTCGACGAGAACGGCGATTCGTCGGATTGGATCGAACTCTACAATCCCGGCGCCTCTCCCGTCAGCCTCGCCGGATACGGACTGTCCGACGATCCGGCGCTCCCCTTCAAGTGGACGTTTCGCGACGCCACGATCGAACCGACCGGCTTTCTCCTGGTGTTCGCCTCAGGCAAGGATCGCCAACCCGGCATTGTTGCGCCCACCAACCCGCCGGCCATCGCCGGGCTCAAAGTCTGGTTGCGCGCGGACGCCGTCGCCACCAACGACGCCACCCAGCTCCGCGCGAGCGGCGGCAATTTCTTCGTCCGCCGCTGGAATGACCAGAGCGGAGCGGCCAATTCCGCCCAGCAGGCCACAGACGACTTGCAACCACAATTCTTTCCCGCTGTCGCCGAGCTGAACAATCAACCCGCGCTCCGTTTCGACGGGGCCAACGATCTGCTGACTCTGCCGGGATCGCCGGCGCAGAACAGTTTTTGTCTCATCGCCGCCGCCCGCACGGGCGTCGGACACGAAATCGACCCGCAAAGCGCGTCCGGAGTGGGCGGCGTTTCCGGTCAGCGCTACCTCTTTGGCGCCACCCACGGCGGCGATTTCAACGCTGGCGCCGGCGTATCGGTTGGAACGAACGGCATTTCGGTTTACGAACACGGGGCCAATTACATGCCTGCGCTCGCCGTGTACCAAGGCCCGGTCGGCAAGGCCTTCACGATCATCTCGGTCAATTATTCGAACAAACAACCTTTTCTCTATTGGCAGGGCAACCTCGTCAGCCCCGGTTTTCCTTCACCCCGCGTCATCGTCGCCGCGCCGACGCAAATCGGATCCGGCGCCTATGGCGCGTTTTCCGGTGATGTGGCGGAGATTTTGGTTTACGACCGTGCCCTGTCAGAAACGGAACGCCGCTCGATCGAGGAATCTCTCGCCCGCAAATACGCGCTGCGTCTGCCGTCGCCGCTGCACACCAACTTCAAGCTCGATGCCGATGGCGAGCCGCTTTTGCTGACGCGGCCTGACGGCGTTCGCGCAGACGAATTCACGCCCGTGGCACTCCCGCTCGACGTGTCGTTCGGACGACAGCCGGACGGCGGTCAGCCCGGATTCTTCTTTGCCGAACCGACCCCCGGCGCGCCGGACGCAACCCCGGGTTTCACGGAACTCCTGCAGACGCCGCAGTTCTCGCATACGGCCGGGTTCCACACCAACAACGTTCAGCTCACCTTGAGCGTGACGAATCAGGGCGCCGATATCCATTACACTCTCGATGGCAGCGAGCCGACGGAGAGTGCGCCGCTCTTCACCGGCTCCATCCCGATTACCAATCGCACCGCCGCGCCGAATGACCTGTCGCTCATCCCGACCGTTCCTTCGGGCTATCAGCCGCCGGCCGCCCTCGTCTTCAAAGGCGCGGTGGTGCGGGCCAAAGCCTTCAAGCCAGGCGCGTTTCCAAGCGCGATCGTAACGCGAACGTTCTTCGTCGATGCCAAGGGCCGCGCCCGCTACACCGTTCCGGTCATCTCGCTGGCCACGGAATCGGCAAACTTTTTCGATCCGGCCATCGGCATTTACGTGCCTGGCAACGCGCCCGGCGGAAACTATTCACAGCGCGGCGACAACTGGGAACGGCCTGTGCATATCGAATTTTTCGAGACCGACGGCAGCCTGGCTTTGGCGCAGGACGCGGGCGTGAAGATCCACGGCAACACGTCGCAGAATTTCCCCATCAAAGGTCTTGATCTCGATGGCACCGGCGGCCAGGGCCGCCAACCGTTCCGCTACCGCATTTTTCCCGGGCGCACCCGCTCGGAGTTCGGGCACTTCCTGCTGCGGCCGTCGGGCCAGGACTATTATCTGGCGTTGATGCGCGACGAGTTCATGCAGAGTCTTGCCGCGGAATTCGGCATGGAGACGCAGGCCGCGCGGCCTGCCGTCGTTTTCCTGAACGGCGAATACTGGGGCCTGCATTACCTCAAGGAGAAGGAAGACACGGATTTCGTCGCTTACTACGGCCATACCCCACCGGATCAACTCGACTATCTCGAAGGCTACGCCGTGGCGCGCGCCGGTGACACGCAGCAGTACGACGCAATGCTTCAGTTTCTCCAAACGCACGACCCGGGCGCTCCGGCCAACTACGCGCAGGTGCGGACGCTCATGGAAGTGTCCAACTACATCGATTACAAGGTGGCCGAAATTTTCAACTACCGTTGGGACATCGGCAACCACCGGCTCTGGCGGCCGCGCGCGCCGGGAGGTCTCTGGCGCTGGCTGCAGTTCGACAACGACGTCGGGTTCGGCGGTTTCGCGGCGGTGCCCCCGGCCTGGGCGTTCAACATGCTCGCGTACGACCTCGAACCGAACGGGCCGTGGACCCAATATCCGCTGAACGATCACAACAATCCCACCACCACTTACCTCCTGCGCGCGCTGATGCTCAACGACGCGTTCAAACGCGATTTCATCAATCGCTTTGCCGATTTGCTCAACACCACCTTTGTCCCGTCGCACCTGATTGATCGCATCAATCAGATGGCGGCGGAGATTTCCCCGGAAATGGCGGAGCATATCCGGCGCTGGCGCGCGCCCGGCTCGGTCACCGAGTGGAACAATAACGTACAGGTGCTGCGCACCTTTGCGCTCAACCGCCCGGGTAACGCCCGGCAGCAAATCGTCGGTTATTTCGGTTTGCGCGGCACGGCCAACCTTTCTCTGGCGGTTTCGGACACCAATTACGGCAGCATCAAACTCAACACGATCACGGTTGCCGCCCCTACCAACGCCCCGTGGGCCGGAGTCTATTTCAAAGACAACCCAATCACGCTCTCGGCCCTCCCGAAACCGGGCTATCGCTTCTCCGGCTGGCAGGGAATTCTCGGCGTCAATACCAACACCATGACGATCCTGTTGAACGGCGACTGGGCTCTCACTGCGTTGTTTGAAGTCGATCCGGACGCGACACCGATCCCGGCGCCGTTCGACTTGGCCAAAGGCGATTATGCTTTGACCGTCTGGAGCGCCGCTGAACCCGCCGGGACTTATCCCTCCAACATGGTCTTCCTGCAAACGACCGCGCTGGATTCCGGCCTGGCGACCGAACTGGAAGCGCTTTGGACCCTGCCCTACGACCGCACGAACCGCAGCCGCATCAACGGTCTTGGCGATGCAGGGTTTTCTTTTCTCAACACCAGTGATCCGCAACCCGACGGCGGCGGTTATCCGGTCGGGGCCGTCCTGGCGCTGAAAACCATCGGCGTGCAAAATATTTTTGTGAACTGGCGCGGAGGCACGGTGATGACCAATGAACGCATCTACGCCATCCGTCTCCAGTATCGCGTCGGTGTGAGCAACTCCTTTGCGGACGTGCTCGACGCGAATGGCGCGCCGGTCGAATATGTTCGCAACCCGGTCGCCGGCCATTCACAAACTCTCGGCCCGGTCCGGTTGCCCGGAGAAGTGAACAATCAATCGTATGTCCAACTGCGCTGGAAATATTACTACGTCACCGGCGCAAGCGGTCCGCGCGCGCAACTGCGCATCGATGACATTCTGGTGACTGGTGCCGCACCCGCTTTCAGCCGCATCGGACCAATGTCGGATGGCACCGTGGAGTTCCAACTCAGCGGATCTCCCGCTCGACAATACGTGATTGAAGCCTCGACGAATTTGATCGTCTGGACCGCGCTGCAAACGATGACCGCCGGCACGAACGGTTCGTTCGAATTTATTTCAACCAACATCGATGGTTTCGCTGCACGTTTCTTCCGCGCGCGGACGCCGTAGGCGCGCGGACGGCTTGTCCGCGTGCAGATGAAGGATCCATCGCCCCGAAGGCAATCTCCGATTGGAGGTCACAGTGAAGGTTCGCTCAGCTCAATGCGACATTGAAGCGGCGTAAACGCAGCGCTCCGGGGCGCGGGCTTTATAGTGGTTGCCAAAAATAATTTCCAATCAATGTCGCCACTCCCTTCACCCGGCTAAAGCCACCTTTCCATGAACCTCAGAAAGTGGCACAGGCATCTTGCCTGTTCGGGGCTGACAGGCTGGAAGCCTGTCCCACTCTGCAGCCGGCGGCCCGGTTTCATGGCCCCAACTCACGTCCGGTTTTAGAGGTGTTTCCTTTCCATTAGCCGTACCCCCTCATCCTGTCCTTCTCCCCCAGTGGGGGAGAAGGTGCCCGGCTTGTCCAACCGTACCCTTGGCCAAGGCGGAAGGGCGGTTGAGGGGGATTCCGATGCGGTTCATGGTCCCAATGCACGCGCGAAGCGAAAGGGGGCTTCCCATGAACCTGACTTTGGTAGGGACATCGCGCTGCGATGTCCCCGCCCGCGAAGCAGCGGGCGGCATCATTGCGCCGCTGAGCGCGGCGCGGACGGCGCAGCGCGCCGTCCCTACCAGGTT
>QHPW01000480.1 GCA_003219675.1 Verrucomicrobiota bacterium | reverse complement strand
GATCACCCTCTCCCTGAACCTCGTAGCAGCCGACGTGAGGAGGCTCATTCCATTTCGGCTGAAGGAAGTTGGAGCCTCCTCACGTCGGCTGCTGCGTTTCACGGGCGCAAGGCGCGAAATTTTTTGGGAAAATATCTCCCCGGGGTAGAGGGACGGGGTGAGGGCGAGCGTTCATCCGAGCATCACGTGGGAACTGTCACTTCCATAGCGCTCAGATTCGTGATCTGGGTCGGCGCAATCACGGCCGTTTTTGCCGCGCTCATTGCTGTCGCGCAAACCGACATCAAACGCATCCTGGCTTACTCCACGGTGTCGCAGCTCGGCTATATGATGATGGGACTCGGCGTCGGCGGCGTTGCGGTCGGGATGTTTCACCTGATCACTCATGCGTTCTTCAAGGCGCTGTTGTTCATGGGCGCCGGCTCAGTGATTCATGGCTGTCATGACGAGCAGGACATCCGTCGCATGGGTGAACTGCGAAAATTCATGCCGGTCACGTTTATGACCTATGCGGTCGGAATGATGGCACTGTGCGGGGTGCCCCTGTTCTTTTCCGGGTTCTGGAGCAAAGACGAAATCCTGCATGCAGCTCATGCCTGGCCGGCGTCGCGGTGGCCGTTTTATCTCGGCTTGTTCGGCGCGTTGCTGACCGCGTTCTACATGACCCGGCAGCTTTGTTACGTGTTTTTTGGAAAGAGTAGGGCAGGCGTCTCGCCTGCCCGTTCCCTGGCGCACGACGTTGCAGGCAACTCGGATTCGCTTGATTATGCTCATCCGCCCGATGGGCAGGCGGGACGCCTGGCCTACGTTACTCCCCACGAAAGCCCGGGGGTGATGACGTGGCCATTGATCATTCTCGCCTGGTTCGCCGTGTTGCTCGGATTCATTGGAACACCGGCCTGGCCGTGGTTTCAAAGTTATTTGAGGGGAGACACTTTTGCGCCGGGTTTTGATCCGGAAACTTTGCTCGTGATGTCGCTTTCCACGCTGGTCGTGGCCGCGGGAATCGGCGCCGGGTGGCGGCTCTACGGCCGCAAGCCCGCAGAGAAACCCGAGGCAGCCGATCCGCTGGAACGCTGGCAGCCGTCCATCTTCGCCATGTTGCGACAGAAGTTTTACGTGGACGAGCTTTACGACGCGACCGTGGTGCGTTTTAACGCGAATTTCTCGCGGTTTTGTCACTGGCTCGACGGCGTCGCGCTGGACACGTTGGTGCTCGTTGTTTCCCACCTTGTGCTCGGTCTTTCGTGGCTGAACCGCATCGTTGACGAGTATGTCGTGAACTTCGGCTTCGATGCGGTGTGTCAAAGGCTGCGCAACGGCGGGGGATTCCTGTCCCGGCTGCAGGACGGCCAGGTGCAGAATTATCTGCGCGTGCTCGGACTGGCGCTGGCGGTGCTGCTTTTGTTGCTGNNNNAGCGGTGACGTTTGCGCCGCTCATCGGCGGGTGCTTCGTTCTGGGCGTCGGCATCCGGCGAGGCCGCCTCGCGCGCGGCTTTGCGCTGGCGTCCAGTTCGGTCTCGCTCGCATTCGCGGTCTTGATTTGGAAGAATTTTGATCCGACTTCGGCCGAACTCCAATTAGCCGAACGTCACGATTGGATTCCCACGCTCGGCATTGAATATTTCGTCGGTATTGATGGAGTCGGCCTGCTGATGATTTTACTTTCCGCCATCGTCGTGCCGATGGCGATGCTCGCGTCGTGGGGTGGGGCGGGCAGTCCCCTGCCCGCCGCTGGCTCGCGTGGCGATGACGGCGCGCACGGAGTGAGGCGCCCTGCCAGTACGCTTTACTTCTCGCTCATACTCTTCCTGCAAGCCGGCCTGTTCGGCACGTTCACTGCGCTGAATTTTTTTCACTGGTTCATTTTCTGGGAACTGAGCCTGGTTCCGGCGTTTTTCCTGATCAGACTCTGGGGCGGACCGCAGCGCAGCGCCGCGGCAACGCAGTTTTTCATTTACACCATGGTCGGGAGCATCGCGCTGCTCCTGGCCTTCCTGGCTCTCTATCAGGCGGTCGGAACATTCGACTTCATCCGTTTGAGCGAACTGGGGCGAAGCGGCGAGCTGGCTTCGGCGTTGTCGGTGAAGCTCGGCTGGTATGACCTGACGACGAAGCAACTGGCTTTCGTGATCTTTGCCGGCGCCTTCCTCGGCTTCGCCGTGAAGGTGCCGTTGATGCCGTTCCACACCTGGCTGCCGCTTGCTTACGCGGAAGCGCCCACGCCGGTGACGATGCTGCTGACCGGCGCGATGTCGAAGATGGGCGTGTATGGTTTTCTGAGAATTCTGCTGCCGATTTTCCCGGAGCAAATGCGCGCCGCGTTGACACCGTTGCTGTGGCTGGCGGTGATCACGATTGTGCTGTCCGCGGCGGCGGCCTTTGCGCAAAAGGACTTGAAACGGACCTTCGCCTACTCGTCCATCAATCATTTGGGTTATTGTCTGCTCGGGATCTTTGCGGCGGCGAAATTTTCCGGCGGCGACGCCCGATTGGAAATCGAGAAGGCCGCCGTGTTCAACGGCGTGCTGCTGCAGATGTTCAATCACGGGCTGACTGCGGCCACCGTGTTTTGTTTCCTGTGCTTTATCGAACGGCGCTGCGGCGGGTTGCGCGGGCTGAACGATTTCGGTGGACTCCGCAAAGTCGCACCGGTCTTTTCCGGTTTGATGGGCATCGCACTGTTCTCGTCGCTCGGTCTGCCGGGGCTGAACGGGTTCGCGGGCGAGTTTCTGATTTTTAAAGGGGTGTTCCCGCTGACGACGTGGGCGACGGCCTTGTCCGTGGCGGGGCTGCTCGTGACCGCGGTCTTCATTCTGACGGTTATCCAACGTGTCTTCAACGGGCCTCTGAACGAGAAATGGTCGGCGTTTGGCGACCTGACTCCCGGCGAGCGGTGGGTTGTGTTGCCGGCGATTGCGTTGATGTTCCTCCTCGGCATTTATCCGCAACTCGCTATCGGTGCAGTCAACGCAACCGTAGTACAACTGGTGGCGCAGTTGAGACGGCCGTCTTCAAGCGCTGAAAGCGCAACGACATGACAGCCCAGGGCAACGCCCTGGGAAAATAAATGCGACAAAATGTATAAGCCCTGAAAGGGCGAAACAACTTTTCCCTATCTCGATGCCCTCGTTTAACCTTTAGCGCATGTTAGGGTGGACCATTTACATTTCGTTTCTCGGAGCGGCGATTCTGTCGCTCTTGCCGCGCGACAATGCGCGCGCCGCGCGAGTCGTTGCGCTGCTGACAGCGCTGCCGGGATTTGCCGTCGCGCTCATCGGAACGTTCGAGACCAGCGCGGGCTTGAACACTTTTTGTGACACGCCTTGGGTTCCGGCGCTCGGCATTCATTATCATCTCGCGGCGGATGGGATCAGTCTGACGCTCGTGTTGCTCACGGGCATCGCCGCTGTGGCGGGAATTCTTTTTTCCTGGAACATCGAGCAGCGCGCGAAAGAGTTTTTCGCGTTTTATCTCACGCTCATCGGTGGGGTCTATGGCGTATTCCTCAGCTTCGATTTGTTTCTGCTCTTCGTCTTCTACGAACTTGCGATTATCCCGAAATACTTCCTCATCGCGATCTGGGGTTCGACGCGAAAGGAATATGGAGCCATGAAACTGGCACTGTATTCGTTCGTTGGCAGCGCGATGGTGCTCATCGGAATCATCGCGGCCTACGTCGTCGCCGGCGCGAAGACAATGAGTCTGATCGAACTCGCGAAATATCCATTCCCGCACGACTTCCAGATGTGGGCGTTCCCCTTGGTGTTTGTGGGCTTCGCGGTTCTCGCAGGTCTGTGGCCGTTTCACACCTGGGCGCCGACGGGTCACGTCGCCGCGCCGACCGCCGCCTCGATGCTGCTGGCCGGTGTGGTGATGAAACTGGGCGCTTACGGTTCGTTCCGCGTGGCGATGACGCTGTTTCCGGAAGGACTGAACGTATGGAAGGTAGAACCTTATGCACCACGTGTTCTGGACTCGCTGTTGAATCACTCGCTCATCGCAAACATTCAGTGGGCGTTCCATTTGTTTGGCTTTGGCTCTTGGCGAGACGTAATCGCCGTGCTGGCAGTCATCGGCATTGTCTATGGCGCGATGGTGGCGCTGACGCAAAAGGATTTCAAATTCGTGATCGGCTATTCGAGCGTGAGTCACATGGGCTTCGTGCTGCTCGGCCTGATGACGCTGAATGATATCGGATTCAGCGGCGCGGTGTTGCAAATGTTTTCGCACGGGATCATTGCCGGGCTGCTGTTCGCAATCGTCGGACGAATGGTCTATGACCGGGCGCACACGCGCGAACTGGACGACCTGGAAGGGATGCAGTTGAGCAGCGCGCTGCCGTTTGCCGCGGTCACGTTCGTGGTGGCGAGCGTGGCATCGATGGGCCTGCCGGGGTTCAGTGGATTCGTGGCGGAACTTCAGGTGCTCATCGGGGCGTGGCGGTCGTTTCCGACGATGGCGGTTTGCGCCGGCATCGGAATCCTAGTGGGGGTGGCGTACACGCTGCGCGTTTTGCAGAAGGCGTTTTTCGGCGAGGCAACCCAGGGAGCGTCCGCCTCCTCACGTCAGCGGCTATCGGATGAAGCGCTGGGGCCGATTTCGATTCCCGAACGGATTGGAGCCGTGATTTTGATGGCGACGACACTGGTCATCGGCCTGTATCCGCGCCTGCTTCTCGATTTGATCCTGCCGAGCTTGAACTCACCGCTATTTGAAGGACTGAGAAAGGCAGGCGCCTTGTGAGCGGGGTGGGCTACTTCGACATTCTCAAGCTGGCGATGCCGGAAACGATCGTG
The DNA here is from genome assembly GCA_003219675.1 of Verrucomicrobiota bacterium. Taxonomy (GTDB): domain Bacteria; phylum Verrucomicrobiota; class Verrucomicrobiia; order Limisphaerales; family AV2; genus AV2. The sequence goes on along the minus strand of QHPW01000480.1, from coordinate 4,142 downwards.
TCGATTGCCGCGTTGGTGGTTTTGTTTGTTGATCTGGGGATCATGCGCCAGGCGGAGGGCAAATTCCGGCGCATGGTTGCGGCGCTGGTCACCGGGGCGAGTTGCCTGGTCGGGATTTTCTGGATGCATCAGGTGGGCCAGGAGATGGGACCGGGTTTCCTCCACGGAATGCTGGTGGTTGACCCGCTGACGCAGTTTGTGAAGCAGGGGGTGTTGGTGTTGACGCTGTTCACCGCGTGGGTTTCGATTGATTCGAGTTTCACGGATCACACCGGCGAATATTATGCGCTGCTGTTGTTGGCGACGGTGGGGATGATGTTTCTGGTCAGTTCCGAGAACCTGCTCATGATTTTCATCGCGCTCGAATTGCTCAGCCTGTCGCTCTATATCCTCACTGCTTTCAACAAGCGAAACCGGAAGTCCGCGGAAGCCGCTCTGAAGTACTTTCTGTTCGGCGGCATGGCGGCGGCGTTCACCTTGTTTGGCCTGAGTCTTCTCTACGGTTTGACGGGCTCGATTGAGTTGAGGCCGGTTGCCGCGGCACTGAAAGGGAAGGGACTCGATCCACTGCTTGCGGTGGCCATGGTCATGACCGTCATCGGCTTCGGGTTCAAGGTTGCGGTGGTGCCGTTCCATCTCTGGGCGCCGGACGCGTACGAAGGCGCGCCGACGCCGAGCGCGGGACTCATCGCGTCGGGCTCCAAAGTCGCAAGCTTTTTCATTCTCGCCAAAGTGATGATGCTCGGTTTCGCGGGCGCGGAAGGCAGTGGAGCGTGGCGGGGGTTTGCGTCCGGCTGGGTGCCGTTGGTGGCCGTTGTTGCGGTGTTTTCGATGCTGCTGGGCAATCTTGCGGCCATCGCTCAGAGCAACGTGAAACGGTTGCTGGCTTACTCGGCCATCGCGCACGGCGGTTATGCGTTGCTGGGAGTCCTGACCGACAATCCACAGGGAGTCGCCGCGCTGGTTTATTACGTCGTGACCTACGCGCTGACGGTGCTCGGCGCATTCGGGGTGGTGTCGGCGGTCGAAGAAAGGGCGGGGGAGGCGCGATTTTCGGACTTTGCGGGACTGTGCCGGCGCGCGCCGCTGTTGTCGTTTTGCATGATGATCTTCATGCTGTCGCTGGCGGGCATTCCGCCGCTGGCCGGATTCTTCGGAAAATTTTACGTGTTTACTGCTGCGGTCGGAGCAGAACCGAAAACCCTCGGCTTGCTCTGGCTGGTGATTTTCGCCATCGCGATGAGCGCGGTGTCGCTTTACTACTACCTGCAAGTGCTCAAGCAGATTTACGTCGCTGATTCGTCAGCTGAGGCGCCGGCGATCAAACCGAGCGCGCCGTTCCTGGTGGGAATCGTTCTCCTGGCCACCGGAGTTTTGGTGCTCGGCTGCGCGCCCGACCTGCTGGTGGGCGAATTGGCGGTGGCGATCAAAGCGGCAGGATTTTGAATTTACCTTTTATCCAACAGAAGCGACGTCCGAACTGCCGGATTTTCTTCCGCGGAACTGAAATTGGCGCTTGGACTTGCCGGCGGTTCAAGCATACTGGACACATGAAAATCAACGCCATTCTTTGCTTGCTCGCGTCGGCGCAAATTGTTTCTGCCCAGAACCCCTCAGCATTCTACGACATCCCGTTGAAAGACATCGACGGAAAGGACAAGTCGCTCAAGGCATACCAAGGCAAAGTCCTGTTGCTGGTGAACGTCGCCTCGCAATGCGGCTTCACGCCGCAATACAAGGCGCTGGAGACGATTCATCGTAAATACAAAGGCCAGGGGTTTACCGTGCTCGGTTTTCCGTGCAACGATTTCGGCGCGCAAGAACCGGGCACGGCCGAGGACATCAAAAAGTTTTGCTCCGAGAAATACGAGGTAACCTTTCCGTTGTTTTCCAAGCTGCACGTCAAGGGCGGCGAGCAACACCCGCTTTATGCGGCATTAACCGGCAAAGACTCGCCGTTTCCCGGCGAGATCAAATGGAACTTCGGGAAATTTCTGATCGGCAAGGACGGCAAAATATTGAAGCGTTTCGAACCGCAAACCAGGCCGGACGCGCCGGAGGTCCTTGAGGCGGTCGAGGCGGCTCTGGCTTCGAAGTAGTCGGATTGGTTCGGATTGGAGTTTTTTAACATGCGGGCTTTACGTTGCGCGTGTTTTCGCGCAGACTGCACCCGCGTTTATTCTAATCTTAACAACTATGGCCAAAATCAAGCACATCGCCCTCTTTAAATTCAAGGGGGGAACGACGGAAGAACAGATTCAAAAAACTTTGGACGAACTGATGGAGTTAAGTGAAAACGTGCCGGGTGTAGAAGACTATGTCGCCGGTGTCAACAACAGTCCGGAAGGATTGAACAAGGGGTACACCCACGGTTTTGTGATGACGTTCACCGACGCCGCGGCGCGTGACGCTTATCTGCCGCATCCCGAACATGAGCGGGTCAAGACGACCGTTCTTCCGCTGATCGAAGACGTGGCCATATTTGATTTCGAAGTCTGACCGGGCCGGCGCGCCGCCGCAGGGACCCATGAACCGTGGGGGCGAGACTCTGTCGAGCTGTGATCTCCAAAGGACAGAAGTCAGGGCTCGAAGGAGTCTCGCCCCACCGGGTCATGGGTTGCGATCCAGGCGGTCGCGGGCGGTTTCTTTTGCGCCCGTTGAGGAAGAATGGGCTTTATTTGTTTTTATCTGTTGTGCAGACGGGCGGACGGCCCTATGTTAGATGCCATCACTGGTAAAAGAATTGTCGGCAGAATATTTTCGGTCGCCATCGCGTCGAAGGTTGATGCCTTTGCGGAAATGGATTGAGTGTATGAACCGTCGGAGTCTATTTTGCTTCCTGCTGGCGCTGGCCGCCGGCCTCGCCCAGGGGAGTGCTGCTGAAGGGGCCTCGTTGAACAAGAACGCTCCACCCTCCAAACCCGCGCTGCCGCCCTTTCGCTCGCTCAAGATCGAACCGGCTTCTTTGACTCTGGACGACGGTCGCGACGAGCGCCGCGTGCTGGTTTTCGGCGAAGCGGCTCCGGGCCAGCGATTTGACGTGACGGACGAAGCGGTCCTGAAAGCCGAATCGCCGGACATTGAAATTGACAAAGCGGGCTACATTCACCCCCAAAAGCAAGGTAGCGGGGCAGTGACGATTTCGGTCGGCGGACTCAAAGCGAAATTGCCGGTCACGATCAAAGACGCGACCGTCCCTGCGATCCATTTTGTCCGCGACGTGCAGCCGATCCTCAGCAAGCTCGGTTGCAACGCGGGAACCTGCCATGGGTCAGCCAAAGGCAAAAACGGTTTTAAACTCTCACTCCGCGGGTACGACCCGGAATTCGATTACCAGGCGTTGATCAACGACCTTTCGGGCCGGCGTTTCAACCGCGTGAAGGTGGAGGAGAGCCTGATGCTGCTCAAACCCACCGCCGAAGTGCCGCACGAAGGCCGGCAGCCGCTCAAACCCGGTTCTCGCGAATACGACATCCTCCGCCAGTGGATTGTCGAGGGAACGAAATTTGAAGACCCGGCGAAGAACCGCCCCGCGTCGATTGAAGTGCTCCCTTCCGATGTCGAACTGGATTTGCCCGGCCGCGTGCAGCACCTGCTGGTGTTGGCCCATTATCCGGACGACACCGTGCGCGATGTGACGCGCGATGCCATCCTGAGCAGCAATAACGGCGACGTGGCCGAAGTGAAGAACGCCGTGGTCACAGGGCTGCGGCGCGGCGAAGCGGCGGTGCTCGTCCGTTACGAGGGCTGTTACTCCACCAAGCTCGTCAAGGTGATGGGCGATCGGACCGGCTACAAATGGCAGGATGTCGCCGAATACAACTACATTGACAAATCCGTCGATGCGAAGTTGAAGAAGATGAAAACCCTGCCGTCGGAACTCTGCACCGACGCGGAGTTCATTCGCCGTGTTTCGCTCGATCTGACCGGACTCCCGCCGACGCCCGAACGCGTGCGCGCGTTTCTGGCCGACCCGGCTCCGGGCAGGCCAAAACGCGAAAAACTGATTGATGATTTGCTGGCCAGCGAGGATTACAACGAATACTGGGCCAATAAATGGGCCGATCTGCTCCAATGCAACAGCGAACATCTCGGGGAGAAGGGTGTCTGGGTGTTCCGCGACTGGATTCAACACTCGATCG
>QHPW01000479.1 GCA_003219675.1 Verrucomicrobiota bacterium | reverse complement strand
CTGACTTCCGGCGCCGGATCGTGGAGCAGCTCGAGCAACGGTTCCACAATCCGCTCATCTTGCATCCGGGACAACCCCGAAGAAGCGTTGATGCGCTCGATGGAATTCGTGCTTTGGCAGGCGGAAATGAAGGCCGGCACACTGATCCTGCCAAACCCTGACAAACCGGCGGCGGCGAAAGCACCCTCCAATGTTGGCAAGGCTTCCGCCAGCACCGGAATGGCCGGCTCAAACTCCAGGTCCAGCATCTCTTCCGGCAAGAAAGTCCGCACCTCTTTGGTTAGATACCAATCTTTGCCCCTGAGACGCCCGATTCGTCGGGTGCATTGAGGGATCATGTTGGAGGTGACAAGGAGGTTCGTGAGGACCTCCTGAGGCGCGACGAAAAAGCCGTTATCGAGAGGCTCGGCCGGGCTGGGCGGCTTGCCTTCCTTTTCCATCGCTTCCAACTCTTCCAAGGACCAGTCCATTATTTCGTTACCGTGTCGCGCACTCACGCGACGCCACTGGAGAAGGTTGTGTCTCGCCAGCAATTCCTTCCTTAACGTCTCTTTCTCCCGCTCAGATTTCTTACGTTCCCATTCCGCTCTACGTTGGGTAAGAAGTTCCAATCTTTTGTTAAGGATGAACCGGTTCAGCAGCGGTTCGGTGGAAAGCACATAAAGCGAAACTTCCGATGGTTTGCCATTGACGGCGGAGATTCTGAGCGGGAAAACGCATTTCGGCGTATCGAAGCTGATGAGGAGCGGATGCAGTTCGCCGCTCGAAAGTTTCCTTTGAATTTCCTTGCGCTCCCTTTGATCTTCCGTCGGATTCCCACGACCACCGCCGGAGATCAATTTGAAACCAACGCCACGGTTCAACTGGATCTTTGCGGCGATAAAATACGACCCTTTGCGAATGTAGTCGTCGATGATTCCGGCCTTGTCTTTGGGAATGGAATAATCATGCGTCTTCAACCACCGCTCGAGACTACCGGCATCTTGCGCCGAAAGAATGGCCACCTCATACGCGCCAACCGTCTTGATTTCCACGACGTTGACTTCCGGCTCATCTTTTGCGCTGAGCGCCACCCTTCTCAGGTAGTGCATCCCGAAATGCCGCTGAGTCAAACGACTCAGTTCGTAAAAGCATTCCATCGAGCCTTTTTCCACTTTGGGCAGGCCGGGTACTGGAATGAGCCAGCCAAATTCTTCCAACGGACCCTGATACTTGACTTGAAGCAACAGGTCCTCGCGTCCGGCATCATGGACAATGATCGCTTTTTGCGCCGGCTCGTTGATGTCAATTGCCTTGTCCCACTTGAAAACAAAACAACCGTCCGCCCGCCCCAAGGCCGGAATGGTCAAGCCGGCGATCAGGCACAAAATCAGATAGGCGGAGACTGAAGCTGGACGTTGCTTACTCCAAATAGTGGATTTGGTTTTCATAGAGAGCAATGACACACCGCCTGACAAGAATAGTTCTATTGAGTGTGCTTAAGCAGCTAAAATTTTTGAAGTTCCGCGGGAAGGAAGCGCATCGCACCCGCGGCGAGCGGCCTCTGGTCGGCCGTAAGCCGGACGTCTTCCGGGCGGCAAGATGCCGCCCTCCACGTCAGGCGGGACGCCTGACACTACGCATGGGCAGTGATGGATGCGCCTTGCAGCAAAGCGATACCACGGAACTTGCCGTTCCTGAAGGATTGAGAACAGCCGATGCCTCTTTTCTCAAGGAATCGTCGCGCCGGACTCGGCATAAGGGTTGCACCTTGCGCCGACGCTCACTGATTGGAGAGTGGAATCGGCCCGGCTTCTCCGTCCAACGCCAGCACTCGCATTGGATTTTTCCAAACCCGGCAGATCGGCTCCGCCGAACGTCGCAGCGATTCATCCTCGAGATTCGGCTGGGTCGAATACATCCGCCGGTGTTCGCCCGCATCACGATAATCGTAGAGCGGCGTGACGTCGGGTGATTGGTCTTCGGGTGGACTGGAATCGGCCCCAGCCGATGGCGTCCGCGGAGGCAGGGCAAAAAAAATCGGATGGGTCTGGCCCGGCGGCGGCATGTCGCGCAAAACGGCCTGGCCGCCCTCCTTTTGCTCGAAAATCGGAATCATCCCGCTGCGACCGCGATTGGGCGCGAGCGCGAAGAACGCGACTTCTTCGATCTGATTCCACAATCGCTCGCGCTCGATGGCTTCACGAGTCAGGTAGCGCGTTTTCCGCCCGGCATCATTCACTCGATACACCGGCACCGGCAGATTGAGCCGCGGATCGTCGAGCGCGAGGCGATACATGACCTGATTGTAGTCGTAACGCGGCGTTTTCTCTTTCGCGCCGGAAAAGCTCGCCGTGTAGGTGCCCTCAAAATAAATCAGCCGCCCGCTGTCCTGATCGAAGAACGGATGCTGGGTCGGATTGTAGAAGTTGTAGTTGTCGTGCGACACGACGCGGCGGGCGTAAACCCACGGTCCGACCGGCGTGTCGGCTTCCGCGAACCAGATTTCGCCCGGCGCCGCCGACACGATCATCACCCAGCGCCGGCGAAACTCGTTCCAATAGACCGAACCGCGTCCCGCGTCGAACGGGGCGCCGCTTTCGAAGTCATGCAGTTGAATCCAACTTTCCTCCGGCTTCAATCTGCCCGCGCCAACCAGTTCGCGAATTCGTCCGGGATGCAGCCGGGCCGCCCCCGGCTTCCACGAGTAACGCGCGTGGCCCTCCGAATCGCGGTCGATCACGGTCGCGCCGCCGTTCACTCCCCCGTCGCCCGCCACGCACGTGAAGGCTTCATAATTCTTCAGACCGGCAAGGCTCTTCAGGTCGGCCTTCACGCGCCAGTTCGGATAAAGGTAGAGGTATTCAATGCCCCCGACGCGCGCGCGGAACGGATGTGATGAGTCGTGCCCTTCGGTAATATTCCATTTCGCTTTCGACTCGAAAACCTGCTTCAGGTCGTTAAACACCGCCAGGTGCCAGGCATAGGCGGGAACCAAACCCTTCTGGCTTGAAACACGCGCCACGAGACGTTCTCTGCCATTTTCATCCGGAACAGTCATCACCCCCTCGATCCACTGCAAGCCCTCGCCAAAATCCGGACACATCGCTTTGCTGAAACCGCTCGCATCAATGAAGTAGGTCAGATTCACGCCCAGGCCAGGGTCCAGTCCGCCCAGGCCAGGGAACTCTGAAGTTGCTCCCGATGCCGCAAAATTTCCGAGCGGATACGACACGCGCTCCGTGTCGCCCCAAAACCAGTAAATTTTTCCGCGGTATGGCGTGGCAATGACCGTGTCCTGTCCCGTCACCCGCGCGTTGAGCGCGGGCTCTTTTAGCGGCACCGGTTGACCCGCCAGCACGCTGTCGCGATAGATCCCCTGCCCCGTCACGCGATACAACCGCTCGGCGATGTTGATCCGCTTGATCTTGATCACTGCGCTGCCGCCGCGCGTCGGTTTGAGCTTCACCCCGCGATTGCCAAAGCCGTCTTTGGGATATTCGTAACCGTGACTCTTGATGTGGAAATAGACCTCCTGTCCCATCAAACCCGGTTCATCAAATGCGATGATCCCGTTGCTGTCCGTCCACAGCGAAATGTTGTTCACGGTTCGCAGCTCGACGAGTGGAACGCCGCGCCCCGTCTGATCGTCCACAACCGTGATTCTGAACAAGTCCTGGCCGGCGGGATGCGCGGTGACCGCGAAGAACAGACCAATCGCGCACGGGACCCCGCCCGTGACTCGTCCAAACCATCGGTGATTCATGAGAATCGGATCATTTCGTGTTTCTCTGGGCCACGCCGAATCTCGCCCCTTTCAGACACGTTTCCTCGCGCTCAAACAGGAGGACGGGATAAATGTCATGAGATCAACAGCGCCATCACCAGCACATCGTCGTAAACCCCATCCAGCTTGCGCGCCTTTTTCTTTATGCCTTCAATGACGAATCCAAGCTTCCCATACAACCGGATTGCGGCTTCGTTGGAAGCGTAGACGTCCAGCTCGATTCTCTCCAACCCAATCCCTTTGGCCTGAGCGATCGCTCTTTCCGCCAAATGCTGCCCAATGCCCTGCCCGCGATAGTCGCGCAGCATGCCCATGCCCAGGCGTCCGACGTGAGCGAAGCTCTCCTTTTCATGCGGAAAGATGTCGCACCAGCCGATCACCTGCTCGCCGTCCAGGGCCACGAACTGGGGAACCCGACGCAGGATCGCCGACCGGATGAATTCGCCAACCGCGTCCGGTGGCGGCGCGCCGGTCAACGCCAGGT
>QHPW01000483.1 GCA_003219675.1 Verrucomicrobiota bacterium | reverse complement strand
CTTAATGGACTGGTTGCCACAGTTCGGCTCGATGACCGCGATAAACGGTCGGATCCTCTTTGATGATCAAGACGCCAGCACTCTCCCGCGCCGTTTCTATCAGGTAATCGAAAAGTGAGGACCCCCCTGGTCTATCTACGCCGCCTGCACTAGGAGCGATCAATCACTTGGAATAATCCCTACTGCGGCCAATCCGATAAATCGCACCGGACTGCTTCTCGTTGTTCCTTCTCGACCGCGACGACCAACGAGTGCCAGGGCTGGTATGAGTGCTGCTCCGCCGCCGGCGACCCCCTGCTGTCCATACCTGTGGACGAACTGAAGTAACGAAATCTCCGTGTTGTCGTACTCTAGATACCTGAGCGGGTAAAAAATCGATTCCCGTTCACGGGATTTCGGAGAAGTTAAAGGTCGTGTATGGACTCATATCGGGCGGCCCGGGAGCAACGAGAAACTCCGGTTTGTCCGATAGCTTCATGATGGTCGAACCGAAGGTGAACGTGGCGGACTTTTCTTTCACCGGACGGCAGATCGGATGCTCCCTGGAATCGTGCGAGCGGAGCGTTGATTCGATCGAGCTGACATCGATCCCATTCTGAAGGTCCTTGAGGCGGTTTTCGAGCGCCTGAAAACGGATTTCGCTGTTGCCTTTGACTGCTTTTGCGGGGTCGAAAGAATCGGCGTATTTGGCGTCGTAATCGTCATTCACCAATGGATGGTTCGTATGGTAAACGACGGAGCCATCGGAGGTCGGTGTGAAGCGGACGACCTTTCCCGCCGAGCATTCGAAGTCGCCAACACGGTCGCCTCCACCGAGAATGTAGTTCTGCCCGGAAGCGTGTTTGACCTGTTTCAGGAATTTGATCGCATCGTTCAACGTCGTTCTCTCCAGAGTTCCGCGAATGACGCAGGCCACCGGCAACCCATCGCGGCAATGACGCAGTTGCGACAGAGTGTTCGCGCAGATACCGATCGAGCGACTGTTCATGCCGTTGGCGGCGATGAATCCGGCAAAGGTGAAAACGAACTGTTCCGGCCGGCGGCCTTCGGCCTTGATGTGCAGCATGGTTTGAAATCCGTCGCGAAAGCTTTCCAAATCCATCCAGGCAAGTGGTCATGTCGTTGTGTGTGGGATTGACGGATCGTTTATGCCACGATTCTGCGTGAAAGCCAACCATGATGTTTTTCAGCGCCGATGTTGGCAGCGCGCGCTGTATTCAAGCCGGCGGAGCGGAACCGAACAAAGAGTAGCGGCACGGGCGTCTCGCCCGTGTGTTTCTGGTTGGCAGCCGATCGACGCCGGCTGCAACCCACGGGCGAGACGCCCGTGCCACTAAAGTCGCCTTTCTTTGTGCGGTTTTTCCTGCCGGCGCACACTATACTGATGAAGACAAATGGCCACCGACGTTGAACTGCTGCAAAGCTACGCTTGCGCCCGCTCGGAAAGAGCGTTCACCGAACTGGTGCAACGGCACATCGACCTCGTGTTTTCCGCGGCGCTCCGCGAGGCGCACGGCGATGCCAGTCTGGCGGAAGACATCACACAGACGGTCTTTGTTGAGCTGGCCAAAAAAGCATCGAAGCTCATCAAGCATCCGGCTTTGGCCGGCTGGCTTTACACGTGCATGCGCCGGATGGCTGCCAATCTGCGTCGCTCGGAAGATCGTCGGCAGGGGCGGGAACAGGAGGCCCAGACCATGAATGATTTGCTTTCCTCGGAACCATCGGAACCCGTTTGGCGGCAAGTCCAACCCGTGCTCGACAACGCCATGCACGAGTTGAGCGAAACGGACCGCGCGGCTGTCGTGCTCCGCTTTTTCGAGGACCAGAGCCTCAAAGAAGTCGGCCTTGCGCTCGGCATCAACGAAAACGCGGCCCGGATGCGCGTGGATCGCGCGCTCGAAAAGCTGCAAACGCTGCTCGCGAAACGCGGCGTCACGAGCACGACATCCGGGTTGGCCGCGGCAATCGTCGTTGGCGCGGTCATGTCCGCTCCATCGGGCTTGGTGGCCAGCGTGGCCACCGGCGCGCTCGCGGTTACCGCCTCGACCGCGACAACTCTTGCCGCTGTCAAACTTATGACCATGACCAAACTCAAGCTCGGCATCATCAGCGCCCTTGCCGTTGCCACGGTGGCGACGCCGGTGGCAATCCAACATCAAACCCAAACCAAACTGCGCGCGGAAAACCAGTCTTTGAGGGAGCAAGTTGAACAGCTCACCCAACTGAAAGCAGAGAACGAGCGACTGTCCCATCAACTTGCCCAGTCGAACGGTTCTCACCTGTCGAAAGATCAATTGAGTGAACTGATGAAGCTTCGCGGGGAAGTGGGATTGCTCCGCAGGCAAACAAGCGAATTGGAAAAGCTGCGGAACGCAAATCGTCAGCTGCAAGCAGCACTGGCCAAAGCGGGGAAGGACCCGGCTCAGCAGGAACAGACGGAGGGTCTTTCAGGCGCCGAGTATCAAAAACAAGCAGGCATAGCCAAGATGAATTACGCGAAGTACTGGGTGCTGGCGTTCCAACTCTACGCCGAAAAAAATGGCGAACACTTTCCCGCGGGATTCGAGCAGGCGCTGCCATTTTTACCCGAGGAAGCGAAGGTTGAAATGAATCTTGCGGCGCATGAGTTTCTTCCCAATACGCCCAAATACGGCCTGACTCCGGACCAATATGAAATCGTTTACCAAGGAACGCGTTCAAGTGTGGCCAATCCGGCGTCGGTTATTGTGATCCGGGAAAAGCAGGCTTGGCAAACGGCGAGCGGACGATGGGCGAGAACCTACGGTTTTGTCGATGGCCATTCCGAGGTGCACAGCTCGGATGACGGCAACTTCGAGCCTTGGGAAAAACAGCACATGATTTCGCCAGCGTCGCCCAGCCAGTAATCTGCAATAGGCCCGCTCCGGCGAGTGTGGGCCAGGCACAACTTCGGAGACAACTCGAACTCCCCGGTTGCGCTTCACAATCCGATGCGAACTCTACGGACAGCCCCGGTTGTGCGGAAATTTTACTCGTGGCGCAGATTGGTGAATCTGCCGTATCGCAGAACGGTGTTCTGCGGGCCGTCGGCAAACGCCGA
>QHPW01000482.1 GCA_003219675.1 Verrucomicrobiota bacterium | reverse complement strand
GCCGAAGCCACCAGTTGAGCGGCGGCCGATCGCCGGTCCGGCTCCAGCGTCACGTGGATTTCGTGCAACTGAACTCTGGCTTCCTGCAAGCTCGCGCGAGCCGCGGTGACGGCTTGCAACAGGTCGTCGCGGCCGTTGATGGAACGAACCTCCACGCCCGGCACCTCCACCTTCAACACCGCATCCGGGCTGAAGAAGCCGACCAGTTTGCTCGCGCCGGCCAGTTTGAAGAGCGGGTTTTCATTCGGTTTCACTGCGGCGGTTTCCGCAACTGCCGCCAGCATCTTGCGAATCCGCTTTTCATCCCCGGGAAAGAGCATCTGAAAAATCCAGACACCCAAAGCGAGCACTCCCAGGACCGCGATGATCTTCAAAATTCTCTTCACAACACCGCCTTGCCGATGATGTCGTTCCTGTAAACCGGGAAACAGACCGAAACATCGCGATTATCGCCGATGACAAAGTACTCGTCGTCCCGCAGATGAAATTCGTTCCGCGGCGGGATGTCGCGGCCACGGGCATACGGTTCAATCAAAGGGATGCCGTTGACGATGACGCTGCCTCGGCGGATCTCGATCCGTTCGCCCGGCATGCCCACGATCCGCTTTAATAACACGGTGTAGGTGCCTTCCTGTCGAACCGCGACCACGTCCCCCCGCCTGGGCGCATGCCAATGGTAAGCCAGCCGATTGATCAGATTGATGCGCCCATTGTGGTAGGTCGGCGCCATGCTGTTGCCGACCACCCGAATGGGGATGAAGAGGAACTTGAAAAGCACGAAGCTGACGACGATCAGCGCGACCAGCCGCGCCAGCGTTCTGGCGGGCCGGCGGCCGACCAGAATTCTTCCCCACCAGGAAGTCACCTCCATCGCGAAATGTTTGTTTGCCTCGGATTGCACGGTCGTGATTCGAACACTTCTGCAGTTTCGCGAGAGCAGAAACGCCAGCAAGTCGCGAAAAACCTGATTGCGGCATCATCCATAGTGGCGAAGCAAACCATTGCCACACGCGGACTGCCTTCTTAACGCAGGGGAAAGATTTCCACCGCGGCGCAAGCCAATCAAGTCAACAGTTCGGAGTGTCAGCGACCGCAGCGCCGATTCATGAGAGATTTTTGAGGGCGACGACTTCTTCTTACCCTTTCAGAGAATGCCCCCTTCAGAGAACGCTCCGACCGCAGGATCCTCTCTGCGATCTTCGCGACTCTGCGGTGGAAAAAGAAACCGCCGAGACGCGATGAGCGCAGAGTAATCTATAAAGGCAAAGGTATTGTGAAAGCACAGGCTGGGAGGCCCCGCCAAGTCGCAGCCTGTAAGGCCGCGTTGCGAAGCCGGAAAATGTCTTGGATATTCGCCAAACAACAACTATTTTGCTGCCGCTCCCATGAATGCCTCGGCAACCAGGCTTGGTTTGGCATTGGCCATTCTGGACTTCTCTTACAGCGCGCTTACCCTCGATCCTTCCACCGCCATCACCCAGTACCATCAGAACGTCTGGGGTGAAGGGGATGGGCTGCCGCAAGTATCCGTGCAAGCCATTACGCAGACGCGCGACGGTTATTTGTGGGTAGGGACGCGTGATGGCCTGGCCCGGTTCGATGGCGTGAAGTTCACGGTTTTTCAGGCTGAAAACAATCCGGGTCTGGAGTCAAACGACATTCGGGCGCTTCATGAAGACCGGTCGGGGCAACTCTGGATCGGCACCTTCAACGCGGGCGTGAGCCGTTTCTCTCACGGCGAATTCACCTGCTACAAGAACCAGGACGGGCTGCCCGGCAACGGAGTATTGGATATTTATGAGGACAGCCGGGGCAACCTCTGGATGGGAACCTGGAACGGCCTGGCGCGTTATCGCGACGGGAAGTTCACCGCCTATACCGTCGCTGACGGGCTTGCGGGTCCGGGCGTTTTTTCCATTTGTGAAGACTCCCAGGGCCGTCTCTGGTTCGGGACGAGCGGCGGAGTGAGCGGGTTCTCTGAAGGACGCTTTCATCCGTGCACGCTTCCGGACGGCTCGCTCAACGCCCCGGTGCGGAAAGTCTTCGTCGATCGCAGCGGGGCGCTTTGGATCGGCAGCGTCGGGGGCGGGCTGGCCCGATTCGAGAACGGACAATTCACAGGCTACAGAACCAGCAGCGGTTTGGCGGACGACCGTGTGCGTGACATTTATCAGGACTCCGACGGCAATTTATGGATTGCCACCTGGGGCGGGCTGGGCCGGTTCGCGAATGAGAAAATTTCCAGTTACACCAAACAGGACGGGCTGCCGCATAACCAGGTGGAGACTCTCTACGAAGACCGGGAACGAAGCCTCTGGATTGGGACCCACGGAGGCGGGCTGGCCCGGCTCCGGGACGCCAGGGTGAAAGTCTATACCACCCGGGAAGGTCTGGTGAACAACTTTACCAAGTGTGTCTTCGCGAGCCATGATGGAGCGCTTTGGATTGGAACCGAAGGCGGCGGGATGAGCCGGTATCAGGACGGCAAATTCACCAATTACACCAGCGAAGATGGGCTCCCCGGAAATTTCATCCTGGCCATCGGCGAGGACCGGGGCGGAAATCTCTGGTTCGGCACCGGACACCCGGCCGCGCTTTGCGCGCTGAACGCCGACGGTCATTTCTCTTCCTACACCCGGTCGCAGGGATTCCCGATCCAACATCGAACACGGAGCGTGTTTGGAGACCGCGAGGGCAACCTTTGGATTGGCGGCAGCGGCGGCGGGTTGTGTCGCTGGCGGAACGGAACGTTCTCGACTTATTCAACCGGCGACGGTCTGCCCGGGGTCCTGATTCGTGTAATTACGCAGGACCGCGCAGGCGACATCTGGATCGGCGCAAACGACGGGCTGTGCCGCTATCACGGCGGCAGGTTCACGGTCTTCACGACTCAAGACGGCCTCGCGCACAACGCGGTTTACAGCATTTATGAAGATGCCGAAGGCACGCTATGGTTGGGAACACAACGCGGCCTCTCGCGTTACCGGGCAGGAAAGTTCACCGCTTACACATCGCGCGAGGGACTGTTTCAGAATCTTATTTTCCAGATTCTCGAAGACGACCGGCAAACTCTCTGGATGTCGAGCAACCGCGGCATCTTCAGTCTGTCGAAGCAGGCCGTGGAGGATTTCGACCTTGGCCGAATTCGCGCGCTGCCCTGCGTGGCGTACGGCCTGGCCGACGGCATGAAGTCAACCCAGTGCGAGGGCGGAACCCAATCCGCCGGATGCCGAAGCAAGGATGGCCGGCTTTGGTTTCCAACCGTCAATGGCCTGGCGGTGATCGATCCAAAGGCCGGCAACCGAACTTTCGATCCGTTGTTGCCGGCGAAACTTCCGCCGAACGCGCGCGAGCTGCGATTTCATTATACCGCGCTCAGCTTTGTGGCGCCGGAAAAAGTCCGGTTCCGGTATAAACTCGAAGGGCTTGACGACAAGTGGGTCGAGGCCGAAACGCGCCGCACCGCGGTTTACAATCAACTGCCGCCCGGCAGTTACCGGTTCAGGGTCAGCGCTTGCAACAGCGACGGCGTGTGGAACCAGGCCGGCGCGACCTTTGCCTTTTCCCTGGCGCCTCATTTCTATCAGACCGCCTGGTTTTATTGCTTTGGCGCCGCCGCCGTCTTTGTCGGCGCCTGGGCCTTTCACCGCCGGCGTATGAAACAGGCGCACGACAGATTCTCCCTGGTGCTGGCCGAACGCAGTCGCATCGCGCGCGAACTTCACGACACACTGGCGCAAGGTTTCGCAGGAATCGGATTTCAGTTGGAGGCGGTCGCAGCCAAGCTGACCGAGGCGCCCGGGCACGCGCAGCAGCATTTGAAGGTGGCGTTGCAGATGGTTCGCCACAGTCTGGCGGAGGCGCGCCGTTCGGTCATGAACCTGCGTTCCGCGTCGCTGGACAACGGCGACCTCGGCGGCGCGCTGGTGGAAACCGCCCGCCAGATGATGGCTGACAAGCCGGTGGAGGTGCAGTTGAAACTCCGCACTCCGGCGCGCCCGCTTCCGCCCAAGATTGAAAACAACCTGCTGCGCATCGGCCAGGAAGCCATTACCAATTCGTTGAAATACGCGCGCGCCGGAAAAATTTGCATCGAACTGGACTATCAGGAACAAGGCGTGGCCATGCGGATTCAGGATGACGGACAGGGATTCGATCTTCCCCGGTTGACGGCGGCCAACGGCGCCCATTTCGGGCTGCTGGGGATGCACGAAAGGGCGAAGCAGATGGGCGCAAGGTTCGACGTGCGAAGCCGGCCGGGCCGAGGGACGGAAGTTCGGGTCGAAGTGCCCGTTGGTCCCAACCATTCCAACACCGACCATGGCCCGGCCTGACGTGATTCGCGTTTTGATTGCGGACGACCACCTGGTGGTGCGGGTGGGATTGCGCAGCATGATCGATACTCAGCCGGACATGAGGGTGATCGCCGAGGCGGCGAACGGGCGGGAGGCCGTGGAACTGTTTCACGCACACAAACCCGACATCACGCTCATGGATTTGCGGATGCCGGTCCTGGGCGGCGTGGAGGCCACCCGCGTCATTCACGAGGAATTTCCCGATGCCCGGATCATTGTGCTGACCACCTACGATGGAGACGAGAATATTTATCGGTCCCTTCGGGCGGGCGCCCGGGCGTATCTGATCAAGGACATTCCCCGCGACGAATTTCTCAACGACGTCCGGGCCGTTTACAACGGACAATACTGTATTCCTCCGGCGGTTGCCGGCCGTCTGGCGCAGCGCATTCCCGGGCCGGAATTGAGCGCGCGCGAATTGGAAGTGCTCGAACTCATCGTTGAGGGCATGAGCAACAAGGAAATTGCAACCGCCCTGAACATCACTCAAAGCACCGTCAAGAATCACGTGAACAGCCTCCTCACCAAACTGCGCGTGAACGACCGCACCCAGGCCGCCACGACCGCGTTGCGCCGGGGCATCGTGATGCTGGACTGAACGATTCACTGCTACGGGAGTAGGAAAAAAGTTCTACTCCAAAATCGAACTATTGTCTGCGTGACAACTTCCCATCCCACGCTAGATACAGAGACTGGTCCCCAATGAACTACTGCGCTATGAAACTTTCATTTGTCCGATTGATAATCTTCGCCCTGCTTCTTTCATCCCGCTGCAGCCAGGCCGCTGTTTACCAGGAGTCGGGCGGACAAGTCGTGATCGAAGCGGAGCATTTTGACTCGCGCACCACCAATGCCAGCGGCCACGCGTTTCTGATCGTGCCGACCGAAGACCCCGGCGCCGGGCCT
>QHPW01000481.1 GCA_003219675.1 Verrucomicrobiota bacterium | reverse complement strand
AATGACACTTTATCCACGCCGGCCTTGATGGCGGCAACGGCGCTGTCCACTTTGGGGATCATCCCCTGGTCTATAACACCCGCCTTCTTGAGTCCATCCACTTCCTCAATTTGCAGATGCGGAATCACGCTGTTCGGTTCTTTGAGGTCGCGGAACAGACCGGGAACGTCGCTCATGAACACGAGCCGTTTGGCCTTCAGCGCGATGGCCACCTGCGCCGCCGCAACGTCCGCGTTGCAGTTGTAAATCCTGCCGTCCTGGCCGCGGGCCGTGGGACTGATGACCGGCGTGATGCTGCGCCGGATGCACTCGCGCAACGGTTCGGTGTCCACCGCCGTCACTTCGCCGACGAAACCGATGTCGAGGTTTTGGCCCTGCGGGTCTTTCAGGAAAAGTTTCCGGCAGGTGAAAATTTCGGTGCCGGAAAAACCGCGCGCCTTGCCGCCGAGCGCGTTGATGGTTTTGGCAATGTCCGGATTGATTTCGCGTGACAAGACCTGCTCGACCACGTTCACGGTCGCTTCGTCGGTGAGGCGCATGCCCTGGACGAAATCAGCCTTGAGACCGGCGGCGTCCATGGCGCGCGTGATGGCCTTGCCGCCGCCGTGGACGACGACCGGGTTGATGCCGACCGCTTCGAGAAACACAATGTCCCGCGCCACGCCCTCGCGCACTTGCGGGTCGGGGGAGTCCATGAAACTGCCGCCGTATTTCACGACAAACGTCTGGCTGCGGAAACGCTGGATGTACGGCAACGCTTCGAGCAGCATATCGGCTTTGGAAATGAGGTCGTGCATCGATTTACGACTTGCGATTTACAATTCGTTTCCGGGACCGGGCGTCCGCTGGTTTTTCTCCGACGATGAGCAGGAGGCGACTTCCCAACTTGAATGGCCGGCAATTCGCGCGAGCTGTGCAGATTCCTGATTGCCAGGCCGGCCTGCTCCAACAGCCGACGTATTTCGCCGACCGTATAGACCCAATGCCACCACTTTCGCGTCTCGCTCTTGCCGTGGCGCACAAAGGTGGCTTCGGTCTCCAGGCAACGCCGTGGAAGAAGTCCTCGAACCAGTTCCAGCGGGTTGTCATAACTTTGCTTTGGTGTCGCGGGTTGGCATGACTTTTCGTCTTTTTACCCTCCGAGTGTTGCTGGATCGCTGACGTCGCCTTTGTTGAAGTCCACGTATTCTTCCGTGAGGTCAGTCGAGTAAATCACAACGCTCGCTTTGCCGAGGTTCAGGTGGATGTGCAAGTCGAATTCCTTCAGCCCGACCGCGGCGCAGAGAACTTTGAAGCTGACTTTGGTCGGCTGGCCGCGTTTGAGGCTCCAGAGAATCTTCCGACTGCCGGGCGCGCTGTAACCGATGTCCACTTTCTCTTCGACGACTTTGGCGGACGAATAGCCGAGCGCGTCCATGATCCGGCCCCAGTTCGGGTCGCCGCCGTTCCAGCTTGTCTTCACGAGCGCGCTGTTCGCCACGGCGCGCGCCGCGGCGTCGGCCTCGGCGAAATTTCGCGCGCCGTTAACGCGCACGGTGACGAAGCGCGACACGCCTTCGCCGTCGCGCACAATCATTTTGGCGAGTTCGAGACAGACGTGATCGAGCGCGGACTGGAATGTCGCCAAATCCCGGTGGGGCGTGACTCCGTCGAGCCCTGAAATCTTCGCGGCGCGTCCCGAGTCAGGGATCGAGGGGACTCTGGCCCCACCGCCGCGGAGAAGCGGATTCCTCGTGCGCCCATTCGCCAGCACAAGCACCGTGTCGTTGGTGCTCATGTCGCCGTCCACCGTAATGCGGTTGAAACTGTTCGCGACGGCCTGGCGCAACGCGGCCTGGAGAGCCCTCGCTTCGATGGCTGTGTCCGTGGTGATGAAGCAGAGCATCGTCGCTTGCCTTTGGGAACGGCCACCCTGCGGCGCGCTCGCAGAGCGCGCCCGGCCTGGAATGGCGGCGGGGCGTTTTCCGGTGGCGCTCATGCCGGGCTGGATCATGCCCGCGCCCTTGCAAATGCCGCCGATGCGGACCAGCTTGCCGCTCAGCTTGAATTCGGCCGCGATTTGCTTGGGCCTGGAGTCGCTCGTCATGATGGCTTCCACCGCGTGGTCGGCGCATTGGACCGAGTGATCGAGCAACGCGGCGGCCTCGAGGATGCCACGCTTCACGTTGTGCATCGGCAGCGTTATGCCAATTCGCCCGGTCGAGCCGACCAGGACGTGTTCTATCTTGATGCAGCGTCGCGTGTCCCCACGCGAATTCATCGGCGGCGGACAGCCGACTCTACAGCGATTCAATGCTTCCGCCGTAACACGCGCCATTTCTATCGCGTCTTTCAAACCCTGGCTGCCGGTGCAGGCATTGGCGTTGCCGGAGTTCACGACGATGGCCTGAGCGACGCCCTTCTTGACGCGTTCGATGCAGACTTTCACAGGCGCGGCGCAGACCTGGTTGGTCGTGAACATACCGGCCACGGTCGCCCGAACTTCCGAGACAATCAGCGCCAGGTCGCGTTTCCTGCCCTTCTGCGAACCTTTGCCGGTGCCGAGCCGCTTGATGTCGCAGAAAACGCCGGAGGCGAGGAAACCTTTGGGGGCGACGATGGAACCGGGAACTTTTCTTAGCTTTGCCTTCATGAGACTGGTTTTGTCCGCGAATGACGCGAATGGACGCGAAGGAAGACTTGAATTGACGGGCGCTCCCTTGCACGCGGAACAGGCACCTGTTGCAGGAAAGCAAAAGAAGAAAGCTTCATGAGATTCGCGTTGATTCTCGGATAAAAGGACCGCATTCAAACCAACCCGGCCGTTTCCGGGAAGCCGCAGATGATGTTGAAGCTTTGCACGGCCTGGCCGCTTGCGCCTTTTACGAGGTTGTCCAGAGCGCTCATGACCAGCAGCCGGCCGGTACGCGGATCGAGCCGCCACGCGATTTCGATGACGTTGGTGCCGACGACGTTTTTGGTATCGGGCAACGCCTGGCCGTCGAGCAGGCGGACGAACGGCTCGTTGCAGTAAGCCGAACGGTAACAATCGGCAATTTTCTCCTCGAGCGCATCGGCCTGGTCGGGGGTGGTGAAATGTTTTTCCGGCGCGAGGTAAATCGTGGTCAGAACGCCGCGGTTCATCGGGATGAGATGCGGCGTGAACTGGATGGTCACCTTCACGCCGGCTGCGAGCGAGAGTTCCTGCTCAATCTCGGACAAATGCCGGTGCTTCGGGATGCCGTAAGGCCGCACGCTTTCGTTGCATTCGACAAAGAGGTAATCGGGTTCCACTTTCCGTCCGGAGCCGCTGACGCCGCTGAGCGAGTTGGCGATGATGCCGGACGGTTTGACCAATCCATCGCGCAACAAGGGAATCGTCGGAAGCAGGATGCTCGTGGGGTAGCAGCCGGGCGAGGCCACCAGCGAGGCGTTCAGGATTTGTGAGCGATTAATTTCCGGCAGGCCGTAAACAGATTTTATGAGCAAATCAGGCGCGGGATGGTCTCGGCTGTAGAACTCTTTGTAAACCGCTTCGCTTTTCAGGCGGAAATCGGCGCTCAGATCGATTACCTGGCGACCGAGTTGGAGCAGGGGAGCGGTGTATTCCGCGGCGACACCGTGCGGCAGCGCGAGGAAAACGATTTCGGCCTGGCGGGCCAGCAACCCGGCGTTCGGATCGCTGAAACAGAGCGTTTTCGCCGTCGGATGATGTGCGAATTTCGGGAAGATTTGCGTGAGGGTCTGGCCGGCGTATTGACGCGAGGTGACGGCGGTCAGGTCGGCGTGCGGATGATGCAGGAGCAATCGCACCAGTTCCTCGCCGGAGTAGCCGGACGCTCCCACGACTGCAACTTTCACGGTGGTTTTCATACGTTGTTTCGCCAGCTGTTGAATCGTTAAACCGGGTTCGGTCCGGAAGCAGACTTTGATTTCGGCCGCCTTAGGTTTCAACGTTTTAACGGTTCAACGCAAACAAACAAAAAAACCCCGCCGGCGATCGCCAGCGGGGCTTGCAAAACTGGATTCGCTTTAGCGTTTGCTGTATTCGAAACGTTTGCGAGCGCCCGGCTGGCCGTACTTCTTGCGCTCGCGCATGCGCGGATCGCGGGTGAGCAGGCCGTTGGATTTGAGCGCCGGCCGCAGCCTGGCGTCGGCGGCGATGAGCGCGCGGGCGATGCCGTGCCGCACGGCGCCGGCCTGGCCGGAGGGACCGCCGCCGGCGACGCTGACGCGCACGTCAAATTTGGCGGCCGTCTCAGTGACGGTCAGCGGTTGGAGCGCTTGCATCCGCAGATTCTCGATCGGGAAATAACTCTCGAAGGCGCGGTTGTTCACCGTGATCCTGCCGGAGCCGGCCGCCAGGCGGACGCGCGCCACCGAAGTCTTGCGCCGTCCGGTTCCGAGGAATTCCTGAGTTTTCGCTTCTGCCATGACTCGACGTTGAATCGTTAAAAAAGGTTGAATCGTTGAACCGCGCTAGATGGCGGGCGCGAGAACTGCGGGTTTCTGCGCGGCGTGCGGGTGATTGGCGCCTTTATAGACTTTGAGCTTGGTCAACAGGCGGTCGCCGAGCCGGTTTTTGGGGATCATGCCTTTCACGGCGTGCAGGATGAGGCGTTCGGGATGACGCGCGCGGAGTTGCGCGACCGACTTGTACCTTTCGCCGCCTTTCCAGCCGGAGTAAGACATGAACAGTTTTTCAGTCTCTTTCTTGCCGGTCAGGACGACCTTTTCGGCGTTGATGACGACCACGAAATCGCCCGCATCGAGATGCGGCGTGAAGACCGGCTTGTTTTTCCCCCGCAGAACGTTGGCCACTTGCGCGGCGAGGCGGCCCAGCACGGCGCCGTCGGCGTCAATGAGGTGCCAGCTGCGCCCGTCCAGATTCACTTTCGGCAGATACGTTTTCATCCAACCCCGAAATAAGGAGCGGTGAACCTAGCAAACGGGCCGGGTAAGTCAACAGTCAAAAAGCGATTTGAGCTCGGTGAGGGGGCATCTGGACACTACTCACCATAAGTGAGCCGGAAAATATTTCCCGCTCCCGGCTCGTCCCTCGCGGGGAGAGGGAGAGCAGCCGTGCAATGGTGATAGTGTCAACGGGCGGCGTGCTTAAGGTTTCCTGGAATTTGAGGCAGTCTCTGCGAGCTTTTTCTCCAGTTCGGCCACACGCCGGATCAGCTCCGGCAGTTGTTGAACGGCCAGGATCTGGCGTTTCGTCTGGCGGTCCGGCTGGGCCGGATAGCCGAACCACTTCTCGCCGTCGGGAATGTCGTGCATCACGCCGGACTGCGCCGCGATGGTCACCTTGTTGCCGATCTTCAAGTGGCCGGCGAGGCCGACTTGGCCGGCAAGCGTCACGAAATTGCCGAGCTTGGTGCTGCCGGCGATGCCGGACTGCGCGACGACGAGGCAATGCTCGCCAATCGCCACGTTGTGGGCGATCTGGACGAGGTTATCGATCTTCGCGTCCCGGCCGATCGAAGTCGGGCCAAGGGCGCCCCGGTCGATGGTCACATTGGCGCCGATCTCCACATCGTCGTGAATGATGACGTAGCCGATTTGAGGCACTTTGCGATGGGCGCCGGCATCGAGCACGTAGCCAAACCCGTCCGAGCCGATGATCGCGCCGGCATGAATGCGCACGCGCTGGCCGACCTGCGTGCGCGGGTAAAGGACGACGTTCGGAAAAAGCTGCGTGTCTGAGGCGAGTACGCAGTTGGCGCCGACAAAATTGCCGCCATGCAAAGCGCAGCGAGGGCCGATGCGGACCTGCTCGTCGATCACGCAGTGGGGTCCGATGTGGGCGGTGGGATCCACCTGCGCTGAAGTTGCCACGACGGCCGTCGGATGAACACCGGGAGCTAAAGTTCGTTCGGGAAAAAACAGAGGCAGCACCTTGGCAAAGGCGATGCGGGCGTTGGGCACGCGAATCAGCGTCTTTTTGGTCGAAGTAAACTGGCCTTCCACCATGATGGCGGACGCGGCGCTTTGCTCGGCGCGGTTGAAGTAGGTTTGGTTCTCGGCGAAAGTGAGGTCCCCGGTCTTTGCCTTGTCCGCCGGCGCGAAACCGCAGAGCGGTACCGAGGCGTCGCCCAGCACTTCACCGTCGATTTGTTTGGCGATTTCAGCGGCGGTCAGAGCCATTGCAATTTCGATTTGCGATTTGCGATTTGCGAATGCCGATTTAGAGAGACAGTCGCGTTCGGCAACATCGGCGCACCGATCAAATTCCCTGTTCGTTGATGATCCGGTTCTGCTTCCCCAGCACGATCACGCGCGGCTTCCATTTTTTCGCTTTCGCGCCCTCCACTTCGGCGAACGCCATGATGGTGAGCCGGTCGCCGATTTTGCCCAGATGCGCCACCGCCCCGTTCAGTTCAATCGCGTCCGATCCGCGCTCGCCCTTGATGGCGTAGGTCTCAAAGCGCGCGCCATTGGCGAGATTGCTGCACAAAATCCGTTCGTAGTGCAGCAGTCCGACCTTTTCCATCAAATCCTCGGCGATGGTGAGGCTGCCTTCGTAGTCCAGGCTGGAGCCGGTCACCTGCGCGCGGTGAATTTTCGATTTCAACAAATGAATTTGCATACTTTTTCCGTCACGGCGTTGAACCGGCCCGTCGTCGTAAGGCTTCAGCGACTTTACCGTTCCACGATTTAACGCCCGCTGTTTCGCCAAGTCACCCGTTGACTTGAAAAACGGCGGCCACTATAAAGGCCGCGTTACCTAATTCAATATCTACTTTAGCACAGATGGCAAAAACGCCACGAATCAGAATCCAAATCACCTTTTAGACACTATGATGAGAAAAATTCGCTACGGCATGGTCGGCGGCGGCCGGGGCGCGTTCATCGGCGCCGTGCATCGTATCGCGGCGGCCATAGACCAGCAGATCGAACTTGTCTGCGGCGCTTTTTCCTCCGACCCCGAACGCTCGAAGGCCAGCGGCGCGGACCTGTTCCTCCCGCCGGAACGCTGTTACGGCACATTCGAGGAGATGATCAAGAGCGAGACCTGGCTGCCCGAAGGCGAACGCATGGACTTCATCGCCATCGTCACGCCGAACCACGTTCATTTCCCGCCTGCGAAGATGGCGCTGGAACACGGTTTCCACGTCCTCAGCGACAAACCCGCCACCTTTAACCTCGCCCAGGCCCGGCAGCTCGCGGAGATTGTGAAAAAGACCGGCCTGCTTTATGGCCTCACGCACAATTACACCGGTTACCCGCTGGTGAAAGAAGCCCGCGACATGGTCCGCGCCGGCAAGCTCGGCAGAATCCGCAAAGTCGTCGTCGAGTATCCGCAGGGCTGGTTGGCCACGCGTCTCGAAGCCACCGGACAGAAGCAGGCTGGCTGGCGCACCGACCCCAAACGCAGCGGCGCGGCCGGCAGCATGGGCGACATCGGCACCCACGCCGAGAACCTCGCCGAATACATCACCGGCCTGCAAATCGAAGAACTCGCCGCCGACATCACGACCTTCGTCAAGGGCCGCAAGCTCGATGACGACGGCAATGTGCTGCTCCGATTCAAAGGCGGCGCCAAAGGCGTGCTGCACTGCTCGCAAATCAGCGTGGGGGAGGAAAACAACATCAACGTCCGCGTCTATGGCGAAAAGGGCGGCATTGAATGGCACCAGAAGGAACCGAACTCGATGCTGGTGAAATGGCTGGACCAGCCGATGCAGGTCTATCGCACCGCCAACGGCTATCTTGGCAAAGCCGCGAAGGCCGCCACCCGCACGCCGCCCGCGCATCCGGAGGGTTATCTCGAAGCCTTCGCGAACATCTACAAGAATTTCGCCAACCACATCCGCGCCCGGCTCGAAGGCCGCAAGCC
This sequence comes from Verrucomicrobiota bacterium, assembly GCA_003219675.1. Taxonomy (GTDB): domain Bacteria; phylum Verrucomicrobiota; class Verrucomicrobiia; order Limisphaerales; family AV2; genus AV2. Next base: position 5,503 of record QHPW01000481.1, on the reverse strand, counting down.
GGCGAAGGACGATCCCGCGCTCGACTATCCCAAGGTCGAGGATGCCGTCCGCGGCATGGCCTTCATCGAAGCGGTGGTGAAGTCTTCGAAGAAAAACGCGGCGTGGACGAAGCTGGATGTATGAAAAGAAGATAGAGAAAACGTCTGTCCCGGCAACGTCTTCCGAACGAGCAAGGCTGGCGCGGCTCTTTGTCACAGGCGACCGGCTGACAAGGAATCAACCGGGGGGAATGAACTTACCGTCTCTACTGCACCATTTTGTCCTCTGGGCGGGACGCCCGACTCTACGGAAGGCCTGGATGCCCGCCACTACGGACCTTGCCGCCCCCGCTTCCGATCGCACCGATTGACCGCGCTTGTCTTTGTCGGTCGCTTCGCCATACTCGCCACTCGCATTTCTCGTTATGAAACAAATCGGTATCGCCATCGTCGGTTGCGGCGGCATCACGCTGCAAAATCATCTCCCGGGCCTTGCGCTGTGTTCCGAAGCCAAAGTCGTCGCGCTGTGCGACAGCGACCCGGCCACGCTGGAGCGCGCGCGACAACAAACCGGCGTCAACGTCACTTCGACCAAATACGAAGACATCGTGAAGCGCGACGACGCACATGCTGTTATCATCGCCACTCCGAACTTGGCGCACGCGCCCATCGCGCGGGCAGCCATCGCTGCGGGCAAACATGTCCTGTGCGAAAAACCTCTGGCAATGAGTCATGGCGAGGCGAAGCAAATGGCCGAGGCCGCCGACAAAGCCGGCGTGCGGCACATGACCGCGTTTACTTATCGCTTCGTGCCGGCGATGCGGTACCTGGCGCATCTGGTGAAACGCGGCGACCTCGGCCAGCCGTATCATTATCGCTCCTGCCGGTTGCAGGACTGGGGCACGCGGAACCTCGGCTGGCGCCAGGTGAAGAAGCTCGCCGGCACCGGTGAACTCGGGGACATGCTTTCGCACCGGATTGATTTCGCGCACCTCCTGGTCGGTCCGATGAAACGGCTTGTGGCGAACCTGAAACGGTGGCATCCCGTGCGCGGTGGAGCGCCGAACGATCTGGATGACTGGGCCGCCATCCTCGCCGAGTTTCAGAACGGCGCGACCGGCGTGCTGGAAAGCAGCAAACTGGCGAGCGGCCGCAACGAAAGCTGGCGCAGTCTCGATTATGTGGAAGTCAACGGCAGCGAACGCTCGTTTGTGTTCATCACGGGGGAGTGGAACAAATTGCAAACGGGTAACCTTGGCGGACCCGGACTTGAGACGATCACCATTCCGGAGGAATTCTGGAAAGTGCCCGACAGTCCGCGCGACCCGCGCCAGGGCGATCCGCTGGTCACGTTCCGCTACGACCAGGCATTCGAGTTTGTTGACGCCATCCGCAATCAGCGGCCGTGCTCGCCGAATTTTCACGATGGCGCACGCGCGCAGGCGGTGACCGACGCCGCGGTGAAATCGGCGGAGACGAGGCAGTGGGTAGAATTACCCGTTGACGTTTTCAAATTGAAACCAGAACCCAAAGGTTTAGCCTGTCGCGCCGTCAAACAGGGCAGTACGTAGAAGTGGAAATCAAGTTATGAACAGAATCGCAGTCATCACCGGCGCCGGCAGCGGGGTGGGGCAGGCCATCGCCCTGGCGTTGGCGAAACAGGATTGGGAAGTCGCGCTGGTGGGCCGGCGCGAAGAAACGTTGCGTCAGACCGTGCAACGGGCAGGCGGCAAAGCGAAGCAGTTTCTCATTTGCCCCTGCGACATTGGCGATGCTAAATCGGTCGGGAAGATGGCGAAGCATATTCTCGCGGAGGTCAGGGAAGTCGAAGTGCTCGTAAACTCCGCCGGAACCAATGCCCCGAAACGCGCGCTTGAAGTGTTGTCGTTGGAAGATTACCACGCGATGCTCGACACAAATCTCAACGGCGCCTATTACTGCGTCCAGGCATTTTTGCCGCAGATGCGCGCGCGCAAAAGCGGCACGATCATCAATATCGTTTCCGATGCCGGCAAACAGGCGAGTCCGAAAGCCGGGCCGGCTTACGTGATGTCGAAATTCGGCCTGGCCGGGCTGACGCAATCCATCAACGCCGAAGAGCGAGACAAAGGCATTCGCGCTTGCGCGATTTTCCCCGGCGACATCGACACGCCACTGCTCGACAAGCGTCCCGCGCCACCGGATACTGCCGCCCGCGCAAAAATGCTGCGCTCGGAGGACGTGGCCGAATGCGCGTTGTTGGCGATCCATCTGCCGGCACGGGCCGTGGTTGAGGAGATAGTGATTCGGCCGAGGTAATTTGCGTTTGTCTGTGCGTCCAAACGCACAGTTGCCTGCAAACCTGATTTGTCCAATACTCAATGTGAGATTCAACCCGTGTCGAAGCGGGGCTGAAAACCGAGCCATCATGAACCGCAACATTTTTAGATGCCAGTCCGCTGCGGCCCGCAAGCCGGCGGGTTTCACTCTGATCGAGCTGCTGGTGGTCATCGCGATCATTGCGATTTTGGCGGGCCTGCTCCTGCCGGCACTGGCCAAAGCGAAGGAGCAGGGCCGGTCCACCGCTTGCAAGAGCAACATGCACCAGATCGTGCTGGGGATGTTGGTTTACGCGGATGACAGCCGGGATTATCTGCCCTGGCCGGGCGATGTGGATCGCGATCTCGATCCGGACTGGGTTTTTGGAGGCCAGGACAACACCTATGCCGCGAATCCGAACATGTGGAAGAGTCCCGGTTATGGGTTTCACGCCGAAGGCGGGTCCGTGTTCAGTTATGTCACCAGTCAGCCGCGCGTCGAGCGTGCTGTCTATATGAGGGGCGGATCGCCGGCGGCCTATGAGGCGGCAAATACCAACAAAACTTTCCAGGTGTACCGCTGTCCAAGCACCGGGCCGATGGGCGCGGCGTTGCGTGTGAACTTCAGCATGAACGCTTTCATTGACCCATTGTCACACCCGCCAGTGGCGCCTCGCGGCGTGCTGCATTCCTCGATTGTGAATCCTGTACAAAAGCTTTTGTTGATCAACGAAGATCCCAAAACCATGAGGAATGCCAGCTTCTATCCTCAAGGAACCGCGGCGGGCGGAAAATTTGTCGTCCATAACGGCCGTGTGAATATGAGTTATTGCGACGGGCACATCGAGCCGATGAAAGACAAAATGGTCCTCGACATCCAGATGGCAAAGAACGTTGACCGGTATTTTGACACCGGCAAGTGGTAGGCCCGGCTTATTGATTTGCCGGTCTTTGTCGACGTGCCGCCGCTGCCCGAAACCAAGGTTGGCCGCTCGCGGCCCGCTTGCCGGGTTTCGCCGACACCGGACTTTTACCGCGATGGGTTGGGTAAAACCCCCACTTGCAGAAAGCCAGCCGGTGGCGGATACTCTTGCCAAGTTCAAACACCGCCCGTGCTCACAAATAACGTTACAACGATGCGTTGGAACAACCCGGCGCGCAAATGGCTCGGACCGGCTCAACAGATTTGGGCCGGTTTTACCATGATTGAATTATTGCTTGTCGTGACCATCATTGCTTTGCTCGCCACGTTGCTGTTGCCGGCGCTTGCCAAGGCGAAGGAGCAGGGCCGCTCGTCGGTCTGTCGAAACAACATGCGCCAAATCAGCCTGGCCATGACACTGTATGCGGACGACAACAACGATTATCTCCCCTGGCCCGGCGACGTGGATCGAAACTGGCAGCCGGACTGGGTCTTCGGCGGCCAGCCCAATACGTATCCCAACATGCCGGACCTGTGGAGGAACCCAACATTCGGATTTCATGCCGAGTCGGGCTCGGTTTTCAGTTACGCCACCGGTCTGCCGCGGATGCTTCCACATCGCGACAGTTATGCCGGGAAATTCCGCATTTATCGCTGCCCCAGCACCGGCCCGCTGGGCGAGGCGTTGCGTGTGAATTTCAGCATGAACGAGGAATTGGATCCCACCACGGATCTGACCAGGGCCGTCCCCGAAGGCGTCAAAATCGCGAACGTGATCCTCCCGACACAAAAGATCCTGCTGGTCAACGAGGACGCGGCCACGATGAAAAACGCCAGCTTTAAACCGCAAGGCACAGCACTCGACGGACATTTCGTCGTTCACGACGGGCGTGTCAATGTCGGTTTTATCGACGGACATCTTGAAGCGATGAAAGACAGGAAAGTCCGGGACATTCAAAGCGCCGCTCAGCAGAAGCATTATTTCGACCCTTACTATCGGTAGGGGTTTCAGGCCGGTCGCAGATCTCCGAGGCAGGCTTCTTCATTGCGGATTCTGGAAATCATTTCGGCAACGGAAAGCGCGCTTGCAACCATGGTTTGTCTTGCGCCAGGATGCTTCGGTGCGCAGTAATCCTTTCCGAGGACGGAGCCCACGTTCACTCATCAGGGGTGCGACCGTGAGCAGGTTCGTCAATCGTCATGGCAAACCGACCGACTAAAACCCGGCCCCTTTTTCTTCGTACCAAGTCGCTGGACACACTTTTGGTTGAAACCGAGCGCCCGGACCAACGACTGAATCGGACTTTGGGGCCGGTGCACCTGACGTTGCTGGGCGTGGGGGCGATCATCGGCGCGGGGATTTTCTCCACGGTGGGCACTGCGGCCGCCGGCGGCGCCGATCACACCGGCGCGGGACCGGCGCTGGTGTTGTCGTTTGTGCTGGTGGCCGTGGCGTGCGGGTTCGCCGCGTTGTGTTACTCCGAGTTTGCGGCGATGGTGCCCGTGTCCGGCTCAGCCTACACCTACTCCTATGCGACTCTGGGTGAGCTGGTCGCCTGGATCATCGGGTGGGATTTGATTCTCGAATACGCCGTGGGGAACGTGGCGGTGGCGATCTCGTGGTCGGAATACTTCCAGAGCCTGCTGACAGGATTCAAGATGCAATGGCCGCTGTGGCTGGGGACAGACTTTCGGTCCGCGATTCAGGCGGCTCACAAAGTCGCGGAGGCGAAGACGCAGGGAGTTGACCTTGGCACGCTGGGCGACGCAGTCCTGCGCGGCAATGAGGCGCTCGCCGCCGCGCCGCGATTCCTGGGCATCCCGATTGTCTTCAATCTGCCCGCAGTGCTGATCGTGGCGCTGGTGACATGGGTCCTGGTGCGCGGCATTCGCGAGAGCGCCGGCTTCAACTCGGTGATGGTGCTGTTAAAGTTGGCGATCGTCGGTTTCTTCATCGCAGTGGGAGCGTGCTACGTGAAGCCAGCAAACTGGACTCCCTTCGCGCCGAACGGATTTGCCGGGATTTCGAGCGCTGCGGCGATCATTTTTTTTGCCTACATCGGCTTCGATGCGGTGTCCACGGCCGCGGAGGAGACGCGCAACCCGCAGCGTGACATGCCCATCGGAATCATTGGCAGCCTGATTGTGTGCACGGTGGTTTACGTCGCCGTGGCGCTGGTGCTGACGGGCATGGTCAGGTGGGACCAGTTCAGCGGCGTCGCGGATCCGCTGGCCAAGGCATTTTCGAATCGCGGCATGAACTGGACTGCGGGCGTGATTTCCTTTGGCGCGGTCTTCGCGACGA
>QHPW01000131.1 GCA_003219675.1 Verrucomicrobiota bacterium | reverse complement strand
CCCGCCCGTGGTTCTCGACAAATCTTTCCCGCAATGCCACCTTGAGGTTATGTCGTTGACCAAGCTTGCGCAATTGCGCGAATTGATCGGTTCCTACGGTTCCTGCCTGGTGGCCTATTCCGGAGGGGTGGATTCCGTTTTTCTGGCCTGCGTCGCGCGGGAAGTGCTGGGCGATAAATCGCTGGCGGTGGTCGCGGACTCGCCCAGTCTGCCGCGCCGTGAATTGGAGGAGGCCTTGTCGATCGCCAAGACATTTCAAATCCCGGTGCGAGTCGTCAGGACGGCGGAGTTTGAAAATCCGAATTATATCGCGAACCCGAACAATCGCTGTTACTTCTGCAAGCATGAGCTGTTCGAGGAACTGGCGCCGATTGCGCGAGCGGAAGGTTTTGCTGTCATTGCCTACGGCGAGAACGCCAGCGACGCGGGCGATTATCGGCCCGGCGCCCTGGCGGCGGCGGAATTTCAAGTGCGCGCCCCGCTGAAGCAGGTCGGCCTGACCAAGCAGGAGATTCGGGTGTTGTCGGCGAGCCTCGGCCTGCCGACGGCGGACAAGCCGCAGATGGCTTGCCTGAGTTCGCGCATTCCGTACGGCGAACCGGTCACGGAGAAGAAGCTGGCGATGATTGAGAACGCGGAGAATTTCCTCCGGGACCTGGGATTTCACGACGTTCGCGTGCGGCATCATGAGTTGCAGGCACGCGTTACATCGCTGAATCGTTACACCGTTAAACCGGCAGGCAAGGATTCGGCGGTTCAACGATTCAACGATTCAACGGCTCTCGCTCGCATTGAGATCGGGCCGTCGGAATTGAAGCGGCTTTGGGAAAATGGATTGAACGAGCGCGTGGCGGTGGCGTTGAAGAGAATCGGCTACGCGCACGTGACGCTGGACCTGCAGGGGTATCGGCCGGGGAGTTTGAACCAGCCGATTTCGGTGGTTCAGCGGCCGCCGGTTTAGCCTGACTTCAGTTCGGTCATGGCGAAGCGAACCGCCCCGAATCCGTGAGCGACGTGGTGCATCTGTCCCTGGGTCAGGCAACTTTTCCTGTTTTTCGGTTATGAATGATTGATTTTATGGCGCAATTTTCCTACAAGGCCCGGCGGAGATCCGGGGAAGTGGTCCAGGGAGTTTTGGAGGTTGCTGATCGCACCGCGGCGTTGACTCAAATCGAAAGGCTCGGACTTTTCCCCGTCGTGGTCGAAGCGGCCAAAGGAGCGGCCGTCGCCAAGGCGGAACGGATCGAACGCAAGGCCGCGTCGGCGTCGGCGGGTGTTTTGCCGCCGGCGGTGCGCGCGTTTCTGAACCGCCCGCGCAAGCCGAAGCTCCAGGAACTTGCCACGCGTTGAACAGCATGTCGCATCTGGAGTCCAAGGGCATTTCTTCGGACGTGAGCAGGCAGCTCAAGCAGGATGTCATGGAAGGCAGGAGCCTTTCGGACGCGATGGCGCGGCACCCGGTGATTTTTTCCGATATGTACGTGAACATGGTGCGGGCGGGGGAGCAAAGCGGCGCGCTGGTTGAAGTGTTGCGGCGCGTGGCCGAGCATTACGAGCGGTTTGCCGAAGTGCAGTCGAAATTTGTCTCGGCTCTGATCTATCCGTGCATCGTCGCGTGCGTCGGCCTGGTGATCATCATTTTTTTCATGACCTTCATGCTGCCGCGATTCATGTCGATTTTTCAGGGAATGAACATGTCGCTGCCATGGTCGACGCGCGCGCTGATGAACTTTGGCAACTACTTCAGCCGCGGCACGACGTGGTTGTTCATTGGACTCTCTGTCTTTGTGGTGGTGATCCTGTTCCTCCGTTTCAAGTCAACTCAAACCGGCAGCCGCAAACTCGACAGTTGGAAGATGAATGCGCCCGTGGTTGGCAAGGTCGTCAAGCTGAACCTGTTCGCCCAGTTTGCCCGCACGCTGGCAACACTGCTGCACAACGGCGTCCCCGTGTTGACGGCGCTGAAGATCACGGAGCAGGTCATCCCCAACCGCATCATGAAAGACGCCATCGCGCGGACGCGCGAGGACGTGACGGACGGCAAGACGCTGGCGCAACCGCTGGCGCGCAGCAGAATCTTTCCACAACTGATGATTGACCTGGTCAAAATCGGGGAGGAGACCGGCGACGTTCCCGGCGCGCTCCAGAACGTGGCCAACGCGTACGAAAATGAATTGACCACCGCGTTAAGGGTCATGACCAACCTGATCGAGCCGGCGATGATCATCCTGATGGCATTGGGAGTGGGCTTTCTCCTGTTCAGCATCCTTTCAGCGATGTTTGGCATGATCGCAAACATCAATCGCCAATGAAATGCCAACTCCGAGTTCAGCGCCATCGATCGTCCTCACGCACGCCTCGCGCCGGCTTCACCCTTGTCGAAATCATGGTGGTCATCGGAATTCTTGGAATCGTTCTGGCCATGGGCGTCCCGCCGTTCGTCCGCCTGGTCCAAAAGGATCCCTTGCGCCAGGCTGTCGGCGACATCGAGGAAGGGTGCAACCAGGCGCGCGCGCGCGCGATTTTACAGGGCGTGCCGACGGAACTGGTTATTCGGGCGGCGGACGGGCAATTGACCGTCGCGCCGGTGCCGGACACCCAGGCCGGGCAAACCGCCGCGGGGGCAGAAGCCACGGAGCCGCTGGCGGACCCCGCGGCCTCGAGCTCGACGCTGTTCAGCGCCCGTCTGCATCCGGATATCGCCATTACCCTTCTCTATGTGAACCTGAAGGACTGCATGAAAGCGGATGAAAGCCGCGTTCATTTTTATCCCAACGGAACCAGCGATGAGTTCACCATCGTCCTGCAGACGGATAGAGGGGTCCGTAAAATCTCACTCGAATGCGTCACCGCTCTGCCGAAAGTGGAGGTGATTCGATGAAATGCGCAATGCCCGATTCGGGTTTGCATGACAGGGCCTTGGTCAGCGCCTTCACGCTGCTGGAGGTCATGGTGGCGTTGGCAATATTTTTCATGGCGATTTTTGCGATCCTGGGAACGGTATCGCGCAGCCTGGGCGCGGCGAGGGGCCTGCAACAGAAATTTCCCGATATCGACGCGCTGGCTGCCGATCTTATGCTGACCAACAAACTGGAGGAAGGGACCATCGATGGAGACTTCGGAGATGCCTATCCCGGCTACACCTGGAGGCGCGACACTTATCTGATCAGAACGAACGGGTTCTTTCAAGTGGACTTCATCATTCAGTCGCTCAAAGGAAGGCAGTCCGTGGAATGGACGAACAGTATCCTCTTGTGGCGGCCGGATTCGCAGGTGTCAAGCCTCGGCAGGCCGTTGCATTCGTACCGATAATGACTCGCTCTCCATCAACGACCCGGCGTGCATTCACGCTGGTGGAAATTATGATCACCCTGGCGGTCNNATTCCAGCTGGTCGACCATTTTGCGCGGCTCCAAAATCGGGCTCGAGGCCGCCGCGGAAGCCCAGCGTTCGCGCGTTGCCGTCCGCGCGCTGGAGAACTCGCTGGTGTCGCTTCAAATGTATCAGGCGAACATCAGTCATTATTCCTTCTTCGCCGACACCAGCGAGGATTTTGCATCACTCAGTTTCGTTGCACGGTTGCCCCGGTCGTTTCCGCGAAGTGGAGATTTTGGCGGCCAGGTCGTGCGGCGACTCACATTCGCGGTCGAATCGGGGGCGAATTCTGAAAGCAGGCTGGTTTTGCGGCAGAATCCCGTCTTGTTCGATCCGAGTGTCGACGAGGAGGAGAACCCGTTGGTTCTGGCGCGAAACGTCCAGGTGTTCACGCTCGAGTTCTGGGGGCCCCGGTCAAAGGAATGGGAGCCGGAATGGCTTTACACGAATCAACTCCCCAAGCTGATCCGCTTCACGCTTGGATTCGGTCAGCCAAACCAGAAGGCGCTCAAGCCGGAAGATGTGGTCACGCGGGTGGTGACCCTGTCGGCTGTTCCGGTTCCCATGGGCATGCAAACTGCCGGAGGAGCGCAGGCGAGACCTCCCAATTTGAATCCAAACCCCGATCTCAACACCGGCCTTGTGCCCGGCAATCAGAATCCGAATCGGGGACAGAAGCGTTCCCAATGAAAATAGTCCCCCCAGCGCGCAATCGCGGCATCGCTCTGATCATCGTGATGATGGTGATCGTTGTTTTGGGCCTGATGGCGGCCAAGTTCGCCTCGCTGATGCAAGTGGAAACGAAGCTGGCAAAAAATGT
>QHPW01000130.1 GCA_003219675.1 Verrucomicrobiota bacterium | reverse complement strand
GCCGGAGTGTGGGATGCGCGAGGGCCGCATGCGCTCCCGGATTACTGCATTGGCAATTCCAGGTTGGCCTGCTCGCCGCCACGCAACACCGACACGGGGATTTTTTCGCCGGGCATTTTGTTCTGGAGGAGATAACGGAACCATTCGCTCTCGGTCATTCTGCCCGTCTGCCCGTCCACCCTTACAATGATGTCTTCTTTCTTGAAGCCCGCCTTCTTCGCGACGGCGTGCTCGCCGTATTCGCCGGCGTATTTCACCCGCAGAGCCAAGGCGTCGTCCGCGAATTTCGCGTTACGGCGTTCCTCGGCCGTTGAATCTTCGAGGACCAGTCCGCCCGAGGCCATGCGACGCAGGTCCCACGTCGTCGTGCGCCACGCAATGTCGCTATGCCGCCGCCAGTCTCCGGTTAAATCGAGCGCGAGATTGATTTTCTTCCGTCCGCGAAGCACTTGCGCTTTCAGCGTCGCCGGCTCGCTCGCGTTGTACAACACCCATTGCACGTCGGCGATGGAAATGACCGGTTGCCCCTCGAGCGTCAGAATTTCATCGCCGACTTTGAACCTGGCCGTTTCAGCCGCGGACCCGACGGCAACGTTTTTCACTTTAGCCTTTTCTTTCGGATCGAGTGAAAGGCCGACGGTATCCGGCATCGGGTACGGATAAAGCACTTCATCCGGAATGGGTTTTCGTTCGTCGCGGAAAAAGCGGCGCTCGGCGTCGCGCACCTGGTGGCAGTGCATGCAGCTTTGAACCACTTTGCCTTCGTAGTCGAGAGTCGGTTTGTATTTGCCCGCCAGGGAAGGGAAATCGTCCGGCGTTTTGAAACGGGTCGGGCGCGGCTGTTTGCCGGCGAGCGCCGTCTTGTTGGCCGGATAACGTTTGTGCAAGTCAAGCGCGGCAGCCAGCGCTTCGCGAAAGCTTTCGATGGAAATGTCCCGAGTCGCGTCTTTGCGGTCGGAACGCGAGCCGTATCGTCCGTAAATCGTCCTGTCTGCGTTCATGAAAAAGACCGCGAAGGTGAGGTCGTAATCGAATTGGAAGAGGGTCAGGTCAACGGCGTTGGCCTGCACCAGCCGGACGCTGATGAACCTGTCCATCAAACCGGCCACTCGGGAATCGCGACGAACAACCTGCTCGTCAAAAGCGCGGCAGTCCACTCACGGGACGCAACGGACGACGATCAACAGCGGTTTGCCGGTCCGCGCGGCTTCGGCGAAGCCTCTGCGCAGGTCGTTGTAAATCCAGTGCCCCGCGGCTTCGACTTGCTTGCGGTCGTTCAGCACGCGTTCGCGCCGGTCTTCCGCGGCGCCGAGCGTTGTTGCCGCCGCCAGCAACCACAGGAAAACGGCGGTGAGCTTGTTCATGGACGCGATTGAGGACTTTTCCACGAACTGGTTCAAGAAACTTTTTCGCCGGAGTAATTCCTTGGGCGCAGCGCAGTGGCGCGGGCGGCGCGAAAGTTTGTGTCAGGGGAAGCAAAGTTTTGTACTGCTTTGGCCGCAGCGCCGGGAGCGGTGCGACGTTTCGACTATTTCTGGAACGGAGGCACGGGAGGCCGCCCGGATTGCAGCCACGGATGGCTGCGCTACGTGGCGCACGCTTCCAGCGTGCAGGTTGTGCGGCATCCTTGCCGCGCGAATTGAAAAGATTTGCCGCGCGGGCCGAAGCACGCCATAAGTGAGCGAAAACCAGTCGATGAAATCTGTCGTTGATCGCCTGTTGGTGCTGGCCGCGATTCTGTTCTTTGCCGCTCCGCGCCTGTCCGCCGCCGACCGAACCCACACGATTGCTCCCGCCTGGGAAACGATTCTTCAGCCAGAGCGCCCACAACCGTTCGGCATCGAACAACGCGTGCCCTGGACGAGTTCGCGGATCACAGGCTCGCCCGACCCGCCGCTGCCCTATGTGGTGAAGCGCGTGTTTCCGAAGCTCAAATTCAAAGAGCCGGTGGATTGGGCCAACACGCCGGCGGTTGATCGACTGTTTGTCGCGGAACAGTGGGGGAGGATTTTTTCGTTCAAGAACGATCCCGATGTCGAACAACCCGATCTCGTGATTGACCTGCACAAGGAAATTCCGGCTTCCACTCAACTTTACGGATTGGCGTTTCATCCAGGGTTCGCGACCAACCGGTTTGTCTATTTGTGCTACGTGCTGAAAGACGGCGTGCCCGACGGCTCGCACGTGTCGCGTTTCAAGATGGCACAGACCGACCCGCCGCAGATGGATCCCGCGAGCGAAAAAATCATCATCACCTGGATCTCCGGCGGGCATAACGGCGGCTGCCTCAAGTTCGGCTCGGACGGTTTCCTTTACATTTCGACGGGCGATTCGGCTTCGCCCGATCCGCCGGACCCGCTCAACACCGGCCAGGACATCAGCGACCTGCTTTCCTCGGTGCTCCGCATCGACGTGGATCATGAAGAAGACGGCAAACCGTATCGCGTGCCGCCCGACAATCCCTTTGTGAACACGCCTGGCGCGCGTCCCGAAGTCTGGGCCTACGGCTTCCGCAACCCTTGGAGGATGGGCTTCGACAAGCAGACCGGCGCGTT
>QHPW01000032.1:12532-22661 GCA_003219675.1 Verrucomicrobiota bacterium | reverse complement strand
TTTGGCGACATCTTTCCCAGAGGGAGAGGGTCAGGGTGAGGGGGAACAAGGCGCTAATCTTTGGCAGACTGCAGCCGTTTCCCGCAACGATCGACCTTCACGGGTCCTCCAGCAGAGCCGGAGGTTTCGCAATCTGATTATGAATTCACCTACGGCCGCGCTCGCCTGGGAGATCTGGCGCAAGAACCGGTTCGGGTTCCTGTTGTTGTTCGCGTTCCTGATCCTGTGCCTCGGTCTGGGCCGGGTGGCGGCGCATTTTGCGGCGGAGGCGTCGCAGTTGTCGGCGATGCTGCCCGCCGACGCTCCGGAGGTCATCGACGCGCAGGCGCGCGCGACCGACTGGCTGGGTTTCGCCGGCCAGTGGAGCGGCGTGCTGCTAGGCCTTTCGTTACTGATCACGCTGGCCGTGTTTGCCTTTGCAGAATCGAGTCCGCTGCGCGGTTTCAGCGGCGTCCCGTCCCGCCTCTTCACGCTTCCGGTGCAGACGGGTCACTTGGTCGCCGTGCCGATGGCGTCCGGAGTTTGTTTCGTTGCGTTACTCTATCTTGCCTGGTCCGGGCTGGTGCTCGCGCCGATTCTCCCGCCGGACGTGCGCATGGCCGACAGTTATTTTCTGCTGCTGTTACCTGCGGTTCTGGCCGGGTTTCAAACCCTCGTCTGGACGCTGCCGGGTTTTCCCAGGACGCGCGTGACGCTGCTGATCCTGCTGGTCACATCCGTCGCCATCCTGAGTTCGTTGCCGTTCGTCGACCTGGCGCGGTGGCACGAAAGAAAGCTGGCTTTAATGTGGCTTTACGCCGGTTCGCTTGCTGCCTTCCCGTTCATCGCGTGGCTCGGTGTGGCGCGCGTCCGCGACGGTCAATGGCGCGAATGGCCCGCGCTCACGGCGCTGATGAACCGACTTGCGGACACGATTTCACGACGCCGCGATTTCGCTTCTCCAGCCGCGGCGCAATTCTGGATCGAGTGCCGGCGCAACGGCCGCCCGGCGTTGTGGGGGTTGGCCATCTTGATTTCGTTCGTCCTCGGATTAAGCGCGATTGGTCTTTTGAACGGCGCCCCCTCGGAATCGTTTGGCCTTGTTTGCTGGTTGATCCTGTTTCTGGTTTACGTCTGGATCCCGGTGCTGGGACTGATGATATGCGGTGACCTGGTTTCGCGCCGGTTGCCGTTGACGACGTTCCAGGCGACGCGGCCGGTGGCGGTCGGCGAACTCGTCTGGGCAAAGCTCAAAGCCATGTTCGCCGTCTGGCTGGGCGGCTGGTTGCTGGCGGTGCTCAGCGTGTCCGCTTGGGCCGTCCTCAGCGGTCAGGTCGACAATTTGTTCGATCAAATGTGGGGCCCGCGCGGGTTGGGAGCGGATTTGATTGTCATCATCGCTTTGTCGCTGCACGTTCTGGGCGAGTGCCGGGACTGCCCTGGTCGTTTGTGGCTCTGTTGATTACCTATATCGGACTGGGGGAAATGATCGGTTGGTTTGGCCGGCATCCCGACTTCCGCGACACGGTGCTGCTTTTGATCGGGTTTGCCGCGGCGGGAAAACTCGGTCTTGCCTTTCTGGGATTCCGACAGGCACTGAGACAAAAACTGGTCAAACGGGGCTTTGTGCTCGGGTCCGTTTCCGTCTGGATCGTGGGCACGGCGTTCTTCCTGTGGCTGGTTTCCTTGATGGCGGACCGAAGCAATTGGGATGAAGTCCTCCTGTTTCCGTTCGCCGTGTTGCTTTTTCCCATCGCCCGCATCGCGCTTGCGCCGCTGGCGCTGGCGATGAACCGGCACCGGTGAATTCCGCTCCGAGTCTATGTCCGTCGGAGAATTGGAGCGCTCGTCCTCGAACAGGTGAGGCGTTTGATGACCTGAAACCGGCTGCGCAAACCGGCGCGTAGGGTTGCGTCTTCGGTCGTGGGGTTCGGCGCGACGGTGACCGCTGTCATAGTGGCTCGGCACAGATAAGCCAGCGGCGGAGTTTGCATCATGGAAACTGCTGATTCAATCAAAGTGCGCGTTGGAATTGGGGCTCTGATTATCGCTGGGTTTGCCGTGGTTTTTGTCATCACGAAGCCCGTTCCGCCACTGCCCCCGCTTCCCCCCACTTCGCTGACCTTTCTTGGTCGCACGAACCTTCCCCCGATCGGTATTATGACCGCGTTCAGCATCAGCAACGGAAGCCCAAGCCGCCTGCTTTATGATCCTGTGACCGTCGAGTATCGCACCTCGAATGAATGGGTTGCAGTTCCTTCCGCCTCAATCGTCAACCGTGTAGGCATTGTCGCCCCCCGCCAGGCTTACGTCTTCTTTGTGCCTGGCGCTGTCGCCAACCATTCGCTCCGAATCAAGATGGTATGCCGCGAGCACGCCGGGACAGAGGGACTCCTTTTCAAAGAAGAATCTCTTGTGCGCAAAATTAGCGGCGGAAAAACCGACGCTTGGCTGGGCAAAGGCTACGGGGGTACGCTCACCGAGACAACTAAATGATGAAGATCACTGCAGCAAACGAGAGAGGCGCGCTCTTGTTTCAGTTCAGACGCGCTTGGCCCGGGGTCGCTGAACAAACAAGTACGCCGACTCACGTCGGCGGCTACGAGGTTCATGAGGAGCGCGCACAGGGACCAATGAACGGTGGGGCGAGACCCCGTCGAGCCCGCATTTCTATCCATTTGGAGATCAGGGCTCGACGGAGTCTCGCCCCACCGGGTTCATGACCGAAGTCAGCGCGAGTCCCGCTTCGGCGAATCGTTCCGTAGGTCTGGCCGTTACGGACTTGGCCTCCGTTACGCCAGCAATTTCTCCACAATTTCCCCCTCCACGTCGGTGAGCCTGAAGTCGCGGCCCTGGAAACGATACGTCAGCTTTGTGTGATCGAATCCGAGCAGGCGCAGGATTGTCGCGTGCAGGTCGTGGACGTGGACTTTGTCCGTGGTCGCGTTGAACCCGAACTCGTCCGATTCTCCAATCGTGACGCCGCGTTTGACGCCGCCGCCCGCCAACCACATGGTGAAGCAATTGGGATGATGATCCCTCCCGTCGTCGCCACCCTGGACCATCGGTGTGCGGCCAAATTCACCGCCCCAGATGACCAGTGTGTCGTCCAACATGCCGCGTTGTTTGAGGTCCTTGATGAGCGCGGCGCAGGGGCGGTCGGTGACTTCGCAGTTTTTGGCAATGTCCTTCTTGAGGTTTCCGTGCTGATCCCAGGCTTCGTGAAAAATCTCGACGAACCGCACGCCGCGTTCGACGAGGCGGCGGGCGAGCAGGCAGGCATTGGCAAACGAACCTTTGCCCGGCTCGGCGCCGTACATCTCGAGCGTCTGTTTCGATTCCCTGGAAATGTCCATCAATTCCGGCGCGGTAAGCTGCATGCGATAGGCCAGCTCGAACGAGTTGATGCGCGTGGAAATCTCGGGGTCACCGACCAGATCGAGGTGCTTTTGGTTCAACCGGCTGAGGGTGTCCAGGGAGTCGCGTTGAATCTGTTGGTCCACCCCTTTGGGATTCGAGAGGTAGAGGACCGGGTCGCCGATGCTGCGGAACAGGACGCCCTGATAAACGGACGGAAGGAAACCCGCGCCCCAGTTGGAGGACCCGCCGCTCGGTCCTTTGGCGCCGGTGCTGAAAACGACAAAGGCGGGCAAATCCTGCGACTCGGCGCCCAAACCGTAAGTGGCCCATGCGCCCACGCTCGGCCGCCCGAACTGTTGCGTGCCGGTGCTCATCAGGATCTGGCCCGGCGCGTGATTGAACGCGTCGGTGTGCATGGACTTGACGATGGCGATGTCGTCCACCACTTCGGCGAGTCGCGGGAGCAACTCGGACAGCTCCGCGCCGCTTTGACCGTGTCTGGCGAACTTGAACTTGGGCCCGAGCAACGCGGCGTTGGGGTTGATGAACGCGGCGCGATAACCTTTGACAAGCTCTTCCGGAGGCGGTTTGCCGTTCCATTTCTCCAACGCGGGCTTGTAATCGAACAATTCGAGATGGCTCGGCGCGCCGGCCATGAACAGGAAGATGACGCGTTTGGCCTTCGCCGGGCCGGCCGCTTTCACGAAAAAGCGTGCTGAGCGCGATGGCGCCGAGGCCGACGCCGCACTGCTGGAAAAACCAGCGGCGGGTGATGAGTTTCGGGTCAAGGCCGCGGTAGAGATGGGATTGGCAGTTCATATTTTCACGGGTCATTCCTTGGTGATCGTTTCATCCAGATTCAACAACACCCGCGACACCACCGCGTAAGCCGCCAACTGTGTCGGTGTCGCGCCCGAAGGCAGCTCGACGGGTCTTTCATTTTTGCCCGTGGCCAGTTCGAGCGGATTCACCCAGCCCTGCGCGATACGCTGTTTTTCCTTGTCCAACAACGCCAGCAATTCCTTGCGTTCGTCGGCATTCGGAGGACGGCTCAAAGCCCGGCGGAATGCGTATTGGACGCGATCGGCGTCACTCTTGCCGCCTTCGACGAGCATTTTGCGCGCGAGCGCCTGGGCGCATTCGACAAACTCGGTCTCGTTCAGGGAGATGAGCGCCTGCAGCGGCGTGTTGGAGCGCGCGCGGCGGACGCACGAAAAATCGCCGTTCGGCGCGTCGAAGGTTTGCAGCATCGGATAGGGCACCGAGCGGAATTTGAAGATGTACAGGCTGCGGCGATAGCGCTCCGGGCCGGTCTCCTCTTTCCACACTTTGGGGCCGTAGCTGGCGGGAGGTTGGAACAGAAATTCGGGCGCCGACGGATAAATGCTGCGGCCGCCCATTTCGGGATTGAGCAGGCCGCTGGCGGACAGGGCGATATCGCGCACGATTTCGCCCTCGACGCGGAACCGCGGGCCGCGGGCGAGCAGGCGATTGTAAGGGTCTTTGGCGTAAAGCTCGGGCGTGACGCGCGAGGATTGCCTGTAAGTTGCCGATTTAACGATTAAACGATGCAACGATTTAACGCTCCAGCCCGAATCCATGAATTCGCACGCGAGCCAATCGAGCAGTTCGGGATGCGACGGTTTCTCGCAGCGCGTCCCGAAGTCCTCCGGCGTATCCACGATGCCGATGCCGAAGTAGGCCTGCCAGACGCGGTTCACGAGCGCGCGCGCGGTGGTCGGCGATTTGCGGTCCACCAGCCATTTCGCGAGCGTGAGGCGCGAGCCGTCCGCGTGCGGCGGCAACGGATGGAGGAATGATGGGACGCCGAATGTGACTTCCTGGCCCGGCTTGAGCCAATCGCCGCGCCGCAACATGTGAGTCGTTCGAAGTTCATCCAGGGGCCCTTGGCCCTGGTGTGTCATGAGCGTCAAGGTGGGGATGCCTTCGGGCCATTGTTTCCACAACGCCTCGATCCTGTCGTTGACCTGCTTGAACTCCGGCACGATCGTGCGCCAGTAGCTGAACACGGTGGCAATCTGCGCGGGGGTTCGCTGCTCGCGCGGGATTTTGAAAATGTCGCGCACGCGGGCGGCAACCGGGTCCGCGACCACATTGGTTGCGCCGGTCACGCTGATGCGCCAGCGGCCGAGGTTATGGTTCTCATTGTCGTCCGAGTTGTCGCCGCCGTGATTCTGCTGGAGTTGGAAATTGAGCACCACGCCATTGGTGAACTCGACCGGTTTCTCCGGGATGAAGACCGCTTTGCGCGCAACGTTGCGGCGGCCTGCGCCGGCGTCGATGCCCCAGGCCGTGTCGCCCTTGCCATCAATCGCGTATTCAACCGGCCCATAGATGCGTTTATCGCCTCCGTTGCGTTTCCGGTTTTCCGATTGGAACTCGGGTTCGAGCAGTTTTTCCGCGTTCGCAAAGTCAGCCGTGGCCTTTACGAATTTGATTTCGACTTTGTTGGTCGGATTCTGCAAGTCTGCCGCCTCGGCCTTGAACTCGCTCAAGGCCGACATGCCTTTGATCGAGCGGCCAGGCCCGGCGCAGGGAAGGTTGGGATCGGGGAGTTGTTCCAACCGGAACGCGCCAATGAATGGCAGGTTGTTGGTGCCACGGAAATGAGCCGTCCACGTCGTGGGCGCGTAGCTCGCAGCGCGGATCGAGCCGTCGGCGTAGTAATAAAAGCGCTCGCCGTTTTCCCCCGCGTTGCGGCATTCCACGACGACCCATTCCGGCTGGTTGTTCTTGACCGAGTCTTCCCATTTGTTCATGCGCTCCTGCCAGTCGGGAGTGGCATGGCGGAGGCCGGCTTCGAGGTCGCGCATCTGTCGCGTCAGGTTCGCAACCAGCATTTGCTGCTCGGTCGAATAAGTGACCAGCGACGCCTCGTGATCGTTGTTCAGGAAGGCAAACAGCCGGTAATATTCCTCCTGGGTCAGCGGGTCGAATTTATGATTGTGGCACTGGGCGCATTGAATCGTCAGCCCCAGAACACTTTTGCCGATGCAATCGATGCGATCGAACAATCCTTCCCTGCGGCACTGTTCGGGATCGACGCCGCCTTCCTCATTGAGCATGGCGTTGCGCAGGAACCCGGTGGCGACCAGATCGTCCTGAGCGGGGTTCGGCAATTGGTCGCCGGCGATTTGTTCGATGATAAAACGGTCGTAGGGCAGGTCACGGTTGAACGCATTGACGACCCAATCGCGATACGCCCAAATGAAGCGCGGCTTGTCCTTTTCAAAACCGTCCGAGTCGGCGTAACGCGCGGCGTCCAGCCAGTGCCGCCCCCAACGCTCGCCATAATGGGGCGAGTTCAGCAGGCGCTCGACCTGTTTGTCGTAAGCCTCGGAAGATTTGTCGGCGAGGAACGCGTCCACGTCCGCAAGCGCCGGCGGCAGGCCGATCAGGTCAAGGCTGAGCCGCCGCAGCAACGTGGCTTTGTCCGCTTCGGGCGACGCCTTGAGTCCTTCCTTTTCCAGCCGGGCGAGGACGAAGTGATCGATCGGCGTACGAACCCACTTTCTATTCTTCACTTCGGGAACGTCGGGACGAACCGGCGGTTTGAAGGCCCAATGATTCTTCGGGTCTTTGGTTTCGGCGGCTTCGGCCGGCGGCGGGCAGAAGCCCCAGGCGCAAATGAAAAATGCGGCGCACAAGGGCGCGTCGGCGAAGAATCTCAAGCTGGCTTGCACAAGAGTGATGTTAATAATGCCTGAATCGGCGCGGTCCGTCTATGGAGAATGCCGGATTTGTATTTGGGCAACAGTTTCTTGCAAGGGAGTGGCATGGGCGTCCAGCCCGTGAGTTTTTCGTCTGGAGCAAACGGGCGGGACGCCCGTGCCACTAAGCCGCCCATGGCCATGACCACAAAAGGGGATGGGAATCGCCTTGCTGCCGGATTGGAGCCGTGTCTTACTCTGTGAAAATGTCGTTGCCAGCCGATTATCACATGCACACGCCGCTCTGTCGCCACGCGGTGGGGGAGCCGACGGAGTACGCGGCGCAGGCCGTCAAACTGGGTTTGAAGGAAATCGGATTTTCGGAACACAGTCCAATGCCGCGCGATGATTTCGACGATTGGCGGATGTTGCTCGGCGATATGGATGGATACGTCGAGAAGGTAGCCAGGGCGCGGCGCGATCACCCCGGGCTGGTCATCAAGCTGGCGCTGGAAGTGGATTACCTCCCCGGCCACGAGGACTGGATTCGTGAGCTGGCGACGCGGCATCCCTGGGACTACCTGATCGGCGCGCTGCATTACGTCTCCGATTCCTGGGACCTGGACAACCCCCAAAAAATCTCGGAATGGAAGGACCGCGATCCGTTCGACGTGTGGAGCGCCTACTTCGAGCGGCTCACCCTGGCGACCGAGTCTGGACTTTTCGAAATCATCGCCCACGCCGATTTGTGCAAAAAATTCCGCTTCTATCCCTCGGAGGATTGCGCGCCGATGTTCACCCGGTTTCTGAAGGCGGCGCAGAGACGCGGGGCGGCCATGGAACTCAACACCTCCGGCCTGCGCAAGGAGTGCAAAGAGATTTATCCGTGTCCGCGAATGGTGAACCTCGCGACGCAAATGAGAGTGCCGATCACATTTGCCTCGGACGCGCATGCGCCGGGCGAGGTGGGAATGAATTTCGTCGAAGCCGTTGAACTTGCCCGCGGTGCGGGTTATACCCACTGCTGCCGGTTCACACGGCGGCAGCGCGAAGAGGTGAAGTTCTGACCGGGGAGCGGATGATGAGTCCAGCCATTTTTTCGTTTCCCACGACCACGCTGTTCGGCGCGGGCGCGTTGACTGAACTGCCCAAAAGGCTGGATGCCTTGAGAATCCAAAGGCCGCTGGTGGTGACCGATCCAGGGCTGCTCAGCGCGCACGCTTTTGAAGTGCTCCAGCAAACCCTTGGGAAAAAGGAGCAGGGCAGGAACTGGTTCCTTTACTTCGGCGTTCACCCGAACCCGCTCCAGCAGGACGTCGTGGAGGCTGCGGGGGCATTTCGAACCAACGATTGTGACGGTGTCATTGCCCTGGGCGGAGGCAGTCCCCTGGATGTCGGCAAAGCCGCGCG
The DNA here is from genome assembly GCA_003219675.1 of Verrucomicrobiota bacterium. Lineage (GTDB taxonomy): Bacteria > Verrucomicrobiota > Verrucomicrobiia > Limisphaerales > AV2 > AV2. The sequence goes on along the minus strand of QHPW01000032.1, from coordinate 14,241 downwards.
TTTGCTCGTCAGGCGGCCCGGTTTCGACCTGGCGAAATTCTATGACGAACCCGATTGGTCAGGTCTTGCGCCGTTTGTTGCCATTCCAACGACCGCCGGCACCGGCAGTGAAGTGGGCCGCAGCTCGGTGATCACTCTCGACTCTACCAGGCGCAAGGCAGTCATCTTCCATCCGCAACTGCTGGCCAAGCTGGTCTTCCTCGATCCCGAACTCACTCTCGGCCTGCCGCCCAGGCTCACAGCCGCCACCGGCGCGGACGCATTGACGCACTGCATTGAGAGCTACACGTGTCCGGTGTTCCATCCGATGTGCGACGGCATCGCGCTGGAGGGCATCCGGCTCATTGTGGACGCGCTCCCTCGCGCCTGCCGCGACGGCCATGATCTCGACGCGCGCGGAAAGATGCTGGTTGCGGCCGCGATGGGGGCGGTCGCGTTTCAGAAAGACCTTGGCGTGGTCCATTCGATGGCGCATCCGCTCTCGACCCTTTGCGGAATGCACCACGGACTTGCCAACGCCCTCTGTCTGGTTGCAGGGATGAGATTCTGCGCCGAGGGCAAGCCGGGCCTCTACCGTCGCGTCGGCCTCGCCGCCGGCCTGGAGGTCATGAAGTGTTCCGACGCCGAAGCCGACCAGCGCACGATCGAGTTCATCGCCCGGTTCCTTGCCGGCCTGGGCCTGAACACCAAGCTCCGCGACCAGGGTGTCAAGCCCGAGCACCTGGATGCGCTCGTGGCCCAGGCGTTCGAGGACCCGTGTCACAAAACCAACGCGGTGCCGGTGACGGTCGCAGATTTCAGGAAGCTTTACCAGGAAGTCTTGTGAATCTCCCGGAGCAGCTCTTCATCGACGGCGCCTGGCGCAGCTCGGCCTCCGGCCGCTGCACGACGCTGATGAACCCGGCAACCGAGGATTCGTTTGCGGAAGTTGCCGCCGCGGATGTGGCCGACGTCAGCGCCGCGGTCGAATCCGCGCAGCGCGCCTGGGAGTCGGGCTGGCGCGACCTCGCGCCGGGCAAACGGGAATCCGTCCTGCACGGCACTGCGCGCAAACTGCGCGAGCATACGGAGGAAATCGCCCAGATCGAGACGGCGCAGATCGGCAAGCCGATCAGCGATGCCCGCGACGAAGCCGCGCTCGGCGCGCGCGTGTTCGAGTATTACGCCGGTGCGGTGACAAGATTCTGTGGGCAGACAATCCCGGTCGCGCGCGGCGGGTTCGACTTCACGTTGCGGCAGCCGATGGGCGTCGTCGCCGCGATTGTGCCGTGGAATTTCCCGTTCCCGATCGCCTGCTGGAAAGCCGCGCCCGCCCTCGCGGCGGGAAACTGCGTTGTGCTCAAACCCGCGTCGCTCTCGCCACTCACGGCGCTCAAGCTGGGCGAACTGGCGCACGCCGCCGGGCTGCCTGCCGGCGTTTTGCAAGTATTGCCCGGCCCCGGCTCCACCATCGGCGACGCGCTCGTGACGCATCCGTTGATTCGCAAGATTTCCTTCACCGGTTCGACCGACGTCGGGCGGCGCATCATGGAATTGGCGGCGCGCGACCTGAAACGCGTCTCGCTCGAACTGGGCGGCAAATCGCCGAATATTATCTTCGCGGATGCCGACTGGCGGCGCGCGGCCGAGACTTCGCCCATGAGCGTTTTCGCCAATACCGGCCAGGATTGCTGCGCGCGCAGCCGGGTGTTTGTCGAGCGCAAGGTTTA
>QHPW01000032.1:8360-12483 GCA_003219675.1 Verrucomicrobiota bacterium | reverse complement strand
TCATCGTCGGCGACCCGGCAAGGAACGAAACCCAGCTCGGCCCGCTGGTCTCCGCCGCCCAGCGAACGAGCGTGGAGGGATTCCTCGCTGACGCCCGGAAGCGCGCGAGCACGTTCGCCTGCGGCGGCAATCGCCCCCGCGGGAAAGGTTACTACCTGGAACCGACGGTGCTGCTCGAGGTGGACGTGGACGACCGTTGCTGGCGCGAGGAAATCTTTGGCCCGGTCGTGTGCATCACACCGTTCGACGACGAGGCGCAGATGATCCGCGAGGTGAACGCATCGCCCTACGGTTTGAGCGGGTCGCTCTGGACGAACGACCTGGGGCGCGCCCTTCGCGTGGCCAAAGCGGTCGAGAGCGGCGTGTTGAGCGTCAACTCCCATGCCAGCGTGCATACCGAAGCGCCGTTCGGCGGGTTCAAGCAAAGCGGCATTGGCCGCGACCTCGGCATGGCCGCGATGGACGGTTACACAGAGTTGAAAAATGTTTACGTATCACTCCCATGACCCACGCTCAACTCGCTTCCCGAATCCGTTCCGGCGCCATTGACACCGTCATCGTCGCCTTTCCCGACGTGTTCGGGCGCCTAGTGGGAAAACGGTTCACCGGGAAATTTTTCCTCGACCACGTGGCCCGGCACGGCACGCATGCGTGCAATTATCTGCTCACGGTGAACATCGAGATGGACCCGCAGGACGGGTTCACGCTGGCCAACTGGGAGCAGGGTTTCGGCGACTTCGCGATGTGCCCTGACTTCGGGACAACGCGAATGTTGCCGTGGCTGAGCGGTTCGGCGCTGGTGCTTTGCGATTATGCGCATCACAATGGCAAACCGGTGGACGAAGCGCCGCGTTCGGTTTTGCGCAGGCAGGTCGAGGCGCTGGCGAAGAGAAAGTTGACCTGCCACATCGCGAGCGAGCTTGAGTTTTTCCTTTTCAATGAGAACTATCATGAGGCGTTCACAGCGGAGTACCGCAATCTCACGCCCTCGAGCGATTACCGGATCGATTATCACACCATGCAGCCTGCGCGTGACGAATTCACCTTGCGCGTGGTGCGGAACTGGATGACCGAGGCACGCGTGCCGGTGGAATCGAGCAAAGGCGAATGGGGCCGCGGCCAGCATGAGGTCAACTTCGTTTATGACCAGCCGCTGCCGATGGCCGATATGCACGTCGTTTTTAAACAGGGCATCAGGGAAATCGCAGCCCAGCACGGCAAATCGATCACCTTCATGCCCAAGCCGCGGGCATCGGAAGTGGGCAGCAGTTGCCACATTCACATCAGCCTGTGGCGCGACGGGAAGAATCTCTTCCAGGCCGAGGACCAACGCCGGACCCGGCCGAAATCCGGAGTCCGGAGTCCGGAATTCCAAACCGGGTCGAAGCTCTTTCGTCAGTTTCTCGGCGGCCTGATGAAGTATTCGCCGGGACTGTGCTACTGCTTCGCCCCGACCATCAATTCCTACAAACGCTACCAGTCGGCGAGCTGGGCGCCGACGAAGATGGCCTGGTCCCACGACAACCGCACCGTCGGTTTCCGTGTCGTGGGCCAGAACAGTTCGTTCCGCATCGAGAACCGCATGCCGGGGGCCGATGCCAATCCTTACCTGGCGTATGCGGCGATGATGGCCGCCGGGATGGCGGGCGTTGACGAGGGAATCGATTGCGGCAAGGACTACCACGGCAACGCCTACGTCGATCCCCGATTGCGCGCGTTGCCGAAGTCGTTGCGCCAGGCAGCTGATCTGCTCGACCAAAGCGCGTTCGCCCGCAAAGCTTTTGGCGATCACGTCGTGGATTTTTACGTGCGCACGGCCCGCCTCGAGGTCGAAGCGTATGATAACGCGGTCACGGACTGGGAACGGCGAAGATACTTCGAGCGCATTTGATCCGGCAATTTCATCGACTTGAACGGTCAGGCGGCGGGCCACCGCCGCTCTCACGAACCGATGTGCTCTTCGGCCTGGCCACAACGAATGTCCGGTTGACTTCCGGGGAACAGCGACGCACTGTTGCTGCAAGCCCGATTTTGCCGTCCTTCGGCAACAGACAACGCGAGGCCGTATGAGAATGATTCCAGTTTTCAGAAGAGCGAAGCAGCGCCTGGCCGAGCCTCGGCGCAAGGCTTTTACGCTTATCGAGCTTCTGGTGGTGATTGCCATTATCGCCATTCTGGCCGGCTTGCTGCTGCCGGCGCTTTCAAAAGCCAAGCGCCAGGCACAGCAGACTTACTGTCTGAACAATATGAAGGAAATCGGGCTGGGAGTTTCGATGTATGGAAGCGATTACGGCGAGCGTTTTCCTTATTGCCGGAGCTGGGGGAAGGCCTGGGGCGATGACCATCGGCTGGGCACGGACTACCTGCCGCAACTCCTGGAGCCGCTCCTCGGCAGGAACACCGGCACAAACCGGACCGCAGGCAGTCTGGGCAAACCGACCGCGCCAACTTCCGGCACTTACCTGTGTCCCACCGGCATCCGCGGAAAAGATCCTGAAGCCCCTGGATTCCAAACCATGCTCAAAGACAACGATTATGTCACTTACGTTTGGAATCACATTTATTTGAAAAAGGACAACGCCACCTATGAAGAGAAACGACCGGTGAGCGGGCGCAAGACGACTGACGCGGTTAATCCGACGTCGGCGGTCCTGCTGTGGGAAATGCCTTATTGGACACCGGCAGCCTCTCCTCATCACTTCGGCCTCAATCTGGTGTTCGCAGATACTCACGCCGGCTTTGAGAAACGCAATCCAAAGGAAATCGACTGGTGGCGGTACCACAGCCGCCGCGGCTGGGAGGACAACGATCCAACCGGCATTGGAAGATGACTCGCGGCAGAGCGGCAATTCAAGCCTGGATCCGCTTTCGCGCGGGATCATAGGGCGCATGCAGAAAGGGAGTCGCCGGATAATGCGTGCCGTTGACGTTGATTTCGAAGCGGCCGGATTTGATGAAGTCAGCGTTCACACCCGCGGGGTTGTTCACGTAACCCATCGCAACCGCCGCGCCGACGGTGTGGCCGTAGGCGCCGGACGTGGTGTAGCCGACCGGTTTGCCGTCGCGATAGATCAGTTCGCCGCCCCAGAGCATCGGTTCCGGATCCTTCAGAATGAAAATCGCAAGGCGCCGCTTCACGCCTGTTTCCTGTTGCTTCAGTAAAGCCTCGCGGCCAATGAACCGCTTGGTCCATTCGATGGCGAAGGCGAGTCCTGCTTCGAGCGGCGTGTCGTCCGGCGAAAGTTCCGCGCCCCAGGCGCGATAGCCTTTTTCGAGTCGAAGCGAATTGATCGCGTAATGGCCGGCGTCAACGGCGCCCAGGTCCTTTCCCGCCTCCATCACGGTGTCATAAACCAGCGCGAGCTGCTCCATGGGCGCGTGCAGTTCCCAGCCGAGTTCGCCAACATAAGTGATGCGCGCGGCCCGCGCCGTCGCCGAACCAATGTTGATCTTGAGGAGCGCGCGCGAGTTCGGCCCCATGACGCCCAACACGCCGAAGCTGCCGGTCACATCCACCAGGTCGGCGTGCTCGTCGCGGCGGATGTTGCGCGTGATCCAGTCAAAGTCGCGGACGGCCTGAGCGGAGCCGGAGACGATGTAGAATTCGTCGCGAGCCAGACGCACCAGCGTGAGATCACTTTCGAAGCCGCCCCGTTCATTGAACAGGCCGGTGTAAACGGCCTGGCCGATCGCGACGTCAACGTCGTTGCCGCAAAGCCGCTGCAGCACGTTTATGGCGTCGCGGCCTTTAAAGGTGAATTTGGAAAAGCCGGTCTGATCGAAGATCGCGACCTTCTCGCGCGCGGCGCGATGTTCGGCGGCGTGGTTGGCAAACCAGTTCTGGCGGCCAAACGAGTATTCCGTCACGGGTTTTTCGGCGTGGCTGGAAATCTCAAGGCGGCTCCCCTCACCCTGCCCTCTCCCCTCATCGGATGAGGGGAGAGGGTGGCCGAAGGCCGGGTGAGGGGCGTGATCGTTTTGTCGTGCGAACCAGTTCGGGCGTTCCCATCCGTTCTTCACGCCAAAACAGGCGCCACGCGCGGACAGCCGGTCGTGCAGCGGAGTTTTGCGAAGGCCGCGGCCGGTTTCAAATTCGCGGTTCGGCCAGGCCATTTGGTAGTGC
>QHPW01000032.1:7117-8337 GCA_003219675.1 Verrucomicrobiota bacterium | reverse complement strand
TGTCCACCGACCAGAGGTCCATGGTGGGCTGCCCTTCGAGCATCCATTCGGCGAGATATTTTCCCGCGCCGCCGGCGCTCGCGATGCCGACGGAGTTGAAGCCGGCGGCGACAAAGAGGTTTCGCACCTCCGGCGCTTCGCCCATGATGAAGTTGTTGTCGGGCGTGAAACTTTCCGGGCCGTTGACGAACTTCGCGAATTTGCAGGTTTCGAGCGCGGGGATGCGCCATTTGCCATTTTTGAGCGGCTCCGCAAATTTTTCCCAATCCGGATCGAGCAATCGAAAGGAAAAATCGTCGGGCACACGCTCGACCATCCACGGTTTGGACAATGCCTGGAACGCGCCGAGCATGACCGCGTTGCTTTCGCCGCGGAAATAGATGCACAAATCGGGGTCGCGGCCGACGGGCAGTTCATCAAACGCGCCATCGATCGGCTCGGTGACGATGTAATGATGTTCAACCGGGTAAAGCGGTATGGTGACACCGCAACCCAGTCCGAGTTCGCGCGTCCACATGCCGCCCGCGAGCACGACGTATTCAGTCCTGATTTCGAAGGTCGCAGCCGGGGTGACGAGGCTCTGATCCTGATTCCGCATTTCGCGCTTCGCGCTCGTCATGGAATCGAGCCTGCTTGCGTCGGCCGCTGTCGAATCGTTAAAGCGGGCGCGCACTCCAACAGCGCGGCCATCGCGACGAAGCACGTCGAGCACCCGGACGTTCTCAAGAACTTTTCCGCCGCGGGACCGGGCGCCTTTCGCCAGCGCGCCGGCGACCTCTTTGGGAGTTGCCTTGCCATCATGGGGGAGCCACGCCGCGCCGAGCACATCGTCAATTCGAAGCAGCGGCCATTTTTGCCCGGCGGATTCGGGGCTGATCAATTGCACTTCGACGCCGAACCATTCCGAGATCGCGGCGGTGCGACGCAGTTGAGTCATGCGATCTTTCGAGCGCGCGACGATGAGGCTGCCCACCTGCTTCCAGCCGACCGGGTGGCCGGTTTCCTTTTCAAGACCCGCGTAAAGCTCGGCGCTGTATTTGTTGATTCGGGTCATGCTGTTGGTCGTGCGAAGACGGCCAATCAGACCCGCGGCGTGCCAGGTCGTGCCGCCGGCCAGTTGGTTTTGTTCCAGCACCACAACATCCTTCCAGCCGAGTTTGGTGAGGTGGTAGGCGACGCTGCAGCCAACGATGCCGCCGCCAACGATGACGACTTTGGCT
>QHPW01000032.1:0-6909 GCA_003219675.1 Verrucomicrobiota bacterium | reverse complement strand
GAACTGCGTACAGGTCGTCAAAGACCGCGTCGTGCATGTTGAAAGCGGTCAGTGAGATTCGCCTCCCGGTCGCGCTGATCAAAAACTCCTGTTCGCGCCCGGCAACGTCCACGGCTGCGGGCCAGGGATATTCGAGGCCGGAAACATCCTGCGGTTCGGCGAGCCGAACGTAGTCGCCGGTTCGATAACGAATCAGCGGCGTGACCAGGTTATGAAATGAAGTGCCGATGACCTCGCGCAGGCCCTCTTCATTCGGCCGGCCGAACTCGACCAGACCGTATTGCGGGAAAAAGTAGAACAATTCGGACCGCGCGCCTTCGCTGGCGAGCACGACCCGCTCCGAATGTCCATACCAACGGTAGGCGCGGCAGTTGAAGACGCGTTCGAGCAGACGTTTTTGCGGAATCGCCAGACGCTCCGAACCGCAGAGCAGCCCGCGCAGCGGCAGACGCCACGATTGGCCGGATTTTTCCAGATATCCGGCCATTTGAAGCGCCGCGGAAGGATACGCGTGCAGGAAGTCAGGTTTGAATTTTTCCAGAGCCTCCAGATATTCCGACAACCGTTGCGGCGTGAGGTGAAAGGACGAGAGCATCAGCCAGTCGCGCGTGGTGTCGTGGGAGACAATTCGCCCTTCGGCTTGCGAACTGGTGACGTGCCCGCGGATGACCGCAAGCCGGGCGCCATCGAAATAGCCGGCGCGCCTCCACATCGCTTCTAGGAACGCCTGTTCCTTGGGCCGGCTGACGCCCTTTTGCAAATAAAAGCCGACCGGCTGACCCGTGGAGCCCCCGGTCGTGATGTAGAGCCGGCGCGAAGCGAGAATTTCCCTCGACACCATTTCGTTCAGATGCTCCTGCAAATCCCTTTTCTCAAGCAGTGGACAATGGTTCAGGTCTTCCAGGCTGTGGACATTTTCCGGACGGAACCCCGCCCGGGCAAAACTTTTTTGGTAGAACGGACAATGGTTGGCCGCGTGGTGAAGCACCGCGCGCAGTTGTTTGAGCTGGTAAACCTGAATGTCTTCGACGGACCAGTTCTCCGCCGCGGCCGCGAGCTTTGTGAACTCGTTGTAGCGGGCGCCATAGCGCCAGCTTCGGGGCAACTGACGATAGGCGCTGCCCAGGAGCGACTGCAGCCAGCCCGGCAGGGCGTTGTAAGAGTCCAGCAGCGGATATAGTTGGTCTTCCAGGCTCATGGGGCTTGTTTGTCCAGATGGACGCGGCACCACAGTTCAAAGTTCAGCAGGATGTAAATGAGATAATTATAGTCGTGACGGCCGGAGGCATTTTCCTGAATCAGTCGCTGAACGTAGTCCGGATTGAAGAAGCCGCGCCGTTCGAGATTTGTCCTGCACAGCAAATCCTCAATCATTTCCTTCAAATCAGAGACGATCCAGGTGCGGATCGGCGCGCCGAAGCCGGCTTTTTGCCGGTTTAAAATCTGGTCGGGCAGGAGGTCTTTGAGCGCCTGTTTCATCAGGTATTTGCGAACGGTTCCCCGCATTTTCAGGCCCGGCGGCACCGCGGCCATGAAATCGACAATTTCGTTGTCGATGTAGGGAACGCGCACCTCGACGCCGAACGCCATGCTGGTTTTGTCCGTATAAGCCAGATTGAGCGAAGGGAGGAACGTTCCCATGTCCAGATGCAGCATCCGATCGATGTAATGACAGCGAGCCGACTTTTTCAAAAGTTCCCAGTGCGTCCGTTCCGGGAGTCCGGCGCTGATCGCCTCGGCGTATCGTTCGCCCAACAGTCCGTGCAGATTCTCCGTGTAGGCGTAGGACAGAAAGCCAATCAGTCGATCCTCAAACTCGAGCGATGCGCTGTTGTTGAATTTGCGCAGCCGCCTGAAGGTGGCGGTCAAGGGCCCGCCTTTGGCCGCCGGAAGCCGGTTCAGCAATTTTTGAAGCAAAGCGCGGACAGCTGCGGGCAAGCGGTCGTAGTAACGGGAGAGTTGAATGGCCAGATGCCACGGGTATCCACAGAAAACTTCATCGCCGCCCTGGCCGCTGAGCAGCACCTTGGTGTTCTGCTGGCGCGCCGCCTGACAAATCAAATAACTGGTAATGGCGGCCGGGTCGGCGATCGGATCGTCGAGGTGCCAGATCACCTTCGGCAGCAAATCCACGATCTTCGGTTCCAGGATGATTTCCTGATGGTCGGTGTGGAACCTCTTCGCCAGTTCTCGCGCATACCGGACGTCGTCCGGCTGGCCTTCGAACCGCTGGTCTTCCCGGCGGAAGCCGATGGTGAACGTTTTGAGCGGTTCCGGACTGAAATTCCTCGTCATCGCCAGCAAACCTCCGGAATCAACCCCGCCGCTTAAAAACAATCCGACCGGCACGTCGCTGATCATCTGGCGCCGGACGGTGTCGAAGAGCAGGTCCCGCAACTGACGCGCCAGGTCCCTTTCGTCCGCCGGCGGATGGGTGTCCCGAAAAACCAATTCGTAGAAGCGCGACGACGACGTTTGTTCGACGCCGAACGTCATCACGTGCCCGGGCGGGACTCTGTGGACGTGTTTGAACAAGGTCAGCGGTTCCGGGCAATAACGGAATTTGACATAGGCGAGCAAAGCGTTCGGATCAATCTCGCGGTCGAGATTGCGGTCGCAGAGCAGGGACTTGATTTCGGAAGCGAAAAACAATCGCTTGCCTTCCTGCCGGTAATAGAGCGGCTTAACGCCGTAGCGGTCGCGGACCAAATGCAGCAACCGTCGCCTGGAGTCCCAGAGGGCGAACGCAAAAATGCCGTTGAGCTTTTTGACGAAATCGATGCCCCACTCCTCGTAGCCGTGAATCAAAACCTCGGTGTCCGAGCGTGAACGAAACCGGTGGCCGGAAGTCAGGAGCTGTTTGCGCAGTTCGGGGAAGTTGTAAATCTCGCCGTTGAACACGATCCAGAGGGTCTCATCTTCATTGGCCATGGGCTGGTGACCGGCGGCGCTGAGGTCAATGATGCTCAGGCGGCGGTGCCCCAGGGATATTGGCGGGTCGAAATCGGCAAAGACCTCGATGCCCGCGTCGTCCGGGCCGCGATGAGAAACAGTCTCCGTCATCCGACGGATGAGTTCCTCGTTCGCCTCTCCCCAGATTCCAGCGATGCCGCACATGCAAAGTTCAGATGGGAGCTATTGGCCTGTCCCAGCTTTCATTTCGACGCGAAGATAAACAGGTACCAGCCGATTTTGTCCGCGAGAAATCGTTCGACACCGAAAGGGAGACATCGGCCCAATGGATACCTGTTGAGAGGAAAGTGCGCCACCTTCATTTGCACCCGCTGGAAACGTGAAAACAACCGTTGCGCATCGGTTTTGCTGAAGGCGAAAGCAACCGGGCACTCCGGGCCATCGGTGCAATGGTGAACGAAGTTCTCTGCTTTGAGATAGCTCCAGCCTTCTTTCAGAAAGTTGTGGTAATGGATTTCCCAGATCCTGCAGTCCGTGTTGCCTCGCAACCCAGCCGGCGATTGGAAGAGTGCCCGTTCTCGGTCCACTCGCCGTCGGCCTGTGCGGGAAAGGATTTTCAGCAAAACACGCGAGCGCATGTAGGCCATGATACGGACACAGTAATTGAAACTGTGTTTGTGATAGAGCATGATAATCGCGCGACCGCCCGGTTTTAGAACCCGATAGACTTCGTCGATAGCAACCTGCGTGTTGGGCGTGTGGTGCAACACGCCGTGCGAGTACACGAAATCGAAACTTTCGTCCGGAAAGCTGAGGTGCTCGGCATTTTCCTTCTGAAACACACCCGATAAACCAAGGGCCTTGAAATGCTTGCGGGTCGCTTCCAGTGCCGCTTCCGTCAAATCGACCCCGGTGTAAATCGCGCCGTTCAAGGCGAACATCACACCGTCGGCGCCGTTGCCCGTGCCGATTTCCAGAACTTTCTTTCCTTTCGCTTCAGCAAAGGGAACGAGCAACGGGATATGCCACTCGGTGCGATAACGATGCTCGCGATACTTTTCGAAGAAGTCCCTCTCGTCGGCATATTCTTCGACGAAATGAGTGCCGCAGGCCGCCGTGTTCCAAAAGGAGTGAACACTCGCAAGTTTGTTCCAACGTGTGCCGGCGATGGTTCAGGCCGTTAGCGCGCGGGGATTGTTCTCGATCGCTCCGACCCAGCCAAAATGCGGACGGAAGTTGAAAGTCTCTTCCATCTCATTGATCCTGCCGGCCCAGGCAGGCCGGTTGGAAATCACTTCGATTCCTTCCGGCCGGACCTCAACGAAATTCAGTTCACGAATTTGAAAGCTGTTCTTCAGCAGCCGTAGCCTTTGCCAATCGAAACCCATCAGCGTCGCGGCAACGCAGTCCACGGCGACCGGGTGCGTGCCGGCGAGAATCACTCCGCACGGCTTGGGGTCAGGCGACATCGGGCCATTGCCCTCGCCTGCCACGATGCCGTCCACCACCGCGAGATATCGCAAGGGCTTTTTGCGCGGCTGCCCGGCTCCATCGAAGAAGCAAAAGCATTTGTTGAGATCGAGCACCATGCGCCAGCAGGTGTCGTTGCCGTGCCAGTTGCCGGAACGAATCACCTTCTGCGTGTCGCCGAAAACGAGGCGGCCGACTTTCTTAATGGGCACGAAAAGTCTTGATGCGCCCGGACGGTTGTTGAGCCAGCGTTTGGCGGCGCCCATCCAGGCATGTTCCAGGCGCGCCCTGGTGGTTGCGGATGGAAATTGATCGCCCTCCTGGTCCGGTATGCCTTCGGTGTGGTGTGGCAGCCAGTTCTTATTGGCGTTGATTCCGACCAGGTTCTTGAGCGCGCAAGTGACCCCGACCTTCTTGTGGGTCTTTAACTTGGGCAGGTTGATGAAGACATCGGCGTCCATCGGTGTGCGGCAAAGCAGATACTCATGGTGTGTTCCGTTGTGTCTGGCGTTGGTCTCGGCCACATCATAAGAAGCACCGTAAAGCCGGCCCTGTCCGCGGTAGCCGACAAATTCGCTGGCCGAATCCAATCTAATGTGAGTGTTGCCCAGCGGGTCGCCGGGAAGTCCGGTCGAGATAGCCACGCCGGGAAAATCGTTTCGCAGCCGCGCGAGCAGGGCGTCCAGGCCGCAATACTCGCGGATTCTGGCAAACGAGGAATCCGTCTGGGGCGCATCACAAAGAGTGATGGAACCCTTGCCCTGCATTTTTTTCGCAGCCCAACGCGCGACGGCCTCGATGACCGTCGGATGAGTCACGACATGTTCCCAGCGGTTGGGCCCTGGAAAGCGTTCGTCGTGTTCTTTTACCCAGTTCGGCTTGAGCACGACGCGATCGCCGGGCTGGACCAACGAGTCAGGCAGAGCCAGCGCAGCGAGCGTTTGATCGACCAGATTGAAAACGGAGTTCGCAACGCGGTAGTTGTCAGGACCTGCAAAAGCCGCGACCAAAGATCCCGGTAAATTATTTCCTGCGTTCAACACGTTGCCTCATCCAGCGAGGTTACGACGTCGCCTTCGGCCCTTTGTCGCAGCCATGCCCCTCGACTCGTCGGACGAAAACACTTTCGCAAGTCATTTTGAAGTTTTGATTTCACTTAGTTTTCGTTCGATAACAGGCAGGTAATGAGAGGCTATCGGTTTGTGCCACGCCATTTCCAGTTTTATCGAGCGCTCGAACCACTCCTTCGCTCGGGCGTAATCGCCGGCTTCAGAGTAATGCCAGCCCATGTGGGCGATTGTATAGTAGTCGTTCGGATCGAGTTTCAGAGCTCTTTCAAAATAAGACGCGGCCTCGTTGTGGTTTCCTAACCAGTCCAGACACATGCCAATGCGCATGGGATTGTAAGGATCGTGAGGATTCAAACGGGAAGAGCGCCGAAACCACTCGATGGCTTCTGAAGCCAGTTTTTCGTAACCTGTGTCTCCCTGCCAGCTCAAGTGACGGAGCGATTCGCCGATTTCGTAAGCGGTGTCAGAATTCATCGGCTCCACCCTAAACGCCTTTTCCAGAGAATTGATTCTTGTTGAAGAGTAGAATTGTTCTGCGGCAGAACGTTCGAGCCAGAGATATTCCCGGGCGCGTCGCCAACTCTGCGGGCCTAAATAGACCAAACCAATCAGGCCAACGGTTGTTGCCAGAATCCTTCCCACAAGCCGTGGATGGATCCAATAACGCTCGGTCGTGAATCGGAAATGACTCGAGAGTAACGCCGTGAGTGAGACTGCCAGAATCGCATTCGCCGGGACGTGCATGTTGAAGTCTGTGAACGACTGAATGAGGATTGCCAACAAACCGATGGCCCCTCCAAATACAAACGCGGCCCGATTGCTCGGCTTTGTTCCCAACTCACTTGGTTCGCGGCTGACAGACTTCCAGGTCCTGAAAATGCCCCACAACAGCAGCGCGAAAGCGGCCGCAATCATGGAGAACCCGGCGACACCCCAATCGACCAGCGTGTTCAAATAATCGTTGTGCGCGTGGCCGGGACGCAATTGAACATCTGGCGGGCGATAGAGAGGGAATCGGCAGTCGAAGAGTCCAGGTCCCACCCCCAGCCAGAAGTGGTCCCGCCACATCTGGAAGGCCGGCTTCCAAAGGCAAGTCCGCGTCTGAACGCTGTCCGGCGATCCCTCGGAAAACATATTCTCCAACCGCCTCTGTGCGCGGTCCGTTTTCAAGTAAAACAAGGCGCCAAACGCGGCGAATAAAACCAAAACAATGAGGGCGGGAACGCTGTACTGACGCCGGCGGATCAACAGGATAAAAAACAGAAGCGAAGCTGCAATCGTGGCCGCCCACCCTCCACGCGAAACAGTGACCCCGATTCCTGCGAGCATCACGATTGAAGCGTAACCCAAAAAGACACGTAACAGATGACCGAGCCGTCCGATAAATGTGTACGCCAGCCCCAGGGGCACGAGCATTTCGAGGAACCCAGCCAAATGGTTGGGGCAAATATAGGTT
>QHPW01000477.1 GCA_003219675.1 Verrucomicrobiota bacterium | reverse complement strand
TACGTGGCGGAGACCAATCATTTCCTGCTCACGAACCTCAATTCCAGCTTCAGCATTCTTTCGCCCACGGCGATGCCCACCAATTACGCGGTCAGTCGAACCGCGCCTTGCGAATTCTTCTTCGGCTCCCGCCCGAACATCGACGTCACGCCGGACTTGTTTTTCAATAACACTTACTCCAATCTTCTGATACAAGGTCTCACAGCCGCGGCGTATTCCTGGCGCGCCACGAACGTGAGCCAGACCCTGCCCAACAGCGGCGGTCCGATCACCAATGCCTCCGGGCGCATTGAAATCAATGCGGACACCTTGAATATGGAGCGGGCGCGAATCCGCGGCGAGGGCTTTGCCTCGATCAAGGCGAACCATCTGATCAGCAGTTCCAACGCGGTCGTGGACGTGGACCATGTCGCCTACGTGTTGGGCTCCACCAACGGCAACCTGGCGGTGCAGAACCTGGCCAGCGACGTCACGCGCCGCATGTCCGGAGACGTGCTGTCCTGGAGCGGCTCCTGGACGAACTATACCGGTTTTTTGACCATCGAACCCCCGGTGCCGCCCGACACCAATGCCGTCATTGTCACCAACGTCGTCACCATCGGGTTCCATGTCTGGATCGTGGATAACTTCCTGCGGACGCGGTTCCCGGTCACCGTTCACGAGTTCACCACCCACAGCACCAACGTGACGGTGGGCGACAGGTTGAACATCACCGATTTATTGTCCGTCGATGCCGAGCGTCTGACCGTGACCGGCGCGATGAATATTATGGACACGATTCATGATTGGAAGAGCGCCAGCTTCCCGCATTTGAATTACCTGACCAACCTGGGCACCATCAATGTCACCAACGCCGGCTTTTTTGGCAGCGACCGGCCCCTGCCGTACGTCAGCATGGTCAACCGCGGCGCCATCCTCGGCGTGGCTCATTCGATCAACGCGGACAATTTCGATAACAGCGGTTCGATCACCGCGTTGCGAAAATACACCAACGGCGTCGGAAACGTAACCGACGTGGGCGGCCCGCTCACGGTACAAACGCGCTCGGGCAAACTCGCGGGAGGCATTTTCATTTCGGGCGGCGACATCCGGTTTGAAGGGGTTGATATCAAGTTTCTTAATCACACCAATCTGGCTGCCGGCACTTTGTTTCTTGACGTCACCAATTCGCTGGCCGACAGCGGCGGGGGCGCAGGCAATGACTGGCGGGTGTCCGACGGATTCAATCTGCTCAGCAAACCCGCCTCCGGGGATTTGTTTGGAACCACCCTGCGGACCACCGCGCTCCAGTTCAGGGAAGCGCATCATACCTGGGCCGGCGAGGATCGCGGTCTCTCTGCCGCAGGTTTCAACAACAATGTCGCCATCGGCCATCTGACTCTGGACGCCGCGAACGGAAGTCTGTTGAGCTTTTCCGGCACGAGTTCCAACAACGCGCTCTATGTGGATTTCCTGGAAATCAGAGGCGCGCTCACGAATGATTTGCAGTCGGCGTTGTCGATCGATAACAACCTTGTCATTTACTTTGCCGGCGCGAATGTGCCGGTCGATACCCTGGACGGGCAATTCGGGGACGCGCAGCAGCCGGACGGACGGCTGCGGTGGATCAGGGATTTTGCGGGTCCAAACAGTTCCGTGGACGTGTTGTTATTGAACGGGCAGACGGTCAAGATGAATCGGGATTTGCGATTCAGCACGACCATAGACACCGACGGCGACGGTGTTGCCAACGCCTATGACTTTTATCCGCTCGATTCCGCGGCCTGGAACAGCGCCCCGTCCACGAACAGCTTCTGGACCAGCGTCTCGGTCACCAACGTCGGCTCAGCGGCGGCGGTTTCGCTTTCCTGGAATGCGGCGTCCGGAACCAGGTATCATGTGGAATACACCACCAATCTCGCCCCGCCGAACTGGCAGTCGCTGTCGGATTACACGAACCTCGCGTTGACCAACGGTGTTATCAGGATTCTGGACACAAGCATACCTCCCGGTGAGATTCAGCGTTACTATCGAGTCCGGTACGATCGCTGACGGGCGGGGAATCGCTATCGTCAATGAAGACCAACTGCCCATCTTTAATATCCTGGGACCGTAACAGAGCCTGCCGGATCCTTTGGGTCGAAGCGCTGAAGGAGAATGCATGAAGATTCGGTTTTTGATTGTCGCGGGTATCGGACTTGTTGCGTTTCATCCGCCAGGCGCCTGGGCGATCTTGCCGCCGGAGCGACCCGTGCTTCCGAATTTTGACAAACGCGCCGCCGTCGCGCCCGCGACGGCATCGCCGTCGTTCGCGCCTTCCGCCGATCAGCAACAGGCCGCCGCCGTGCTGCAGTCGCGCGTGCCGGGTGTTCAGATCCTTCGGGACAATATCCTGGGCACGCCAAGACTGATTTCTGCACCGAGAGATTTTTTGACCGGACCGGGAGGAAAAGGGAAGGCTTTGCCGGCGGCGCAGGTCGATGCCTTGCCGGCGGCTGATTCGCACCGCGTGATTAAAGCCTTTCTCAACGAACATTCCGCTCTTTTTGGCCACAATGCCGATGTGCTGACCACGGCAAGAGTGAAACGGGACTACGTGACTGCGCACAATGGTCTTCATACCG
>QHPW01000478.1 GCA_003219675.1 Verrucomicrobiota bacterium | reverse complement strand
TGCTCGCTACCGGATTGGTGAGCATCACCGTCACCCCGGTCAATGATCCGCCCATCGCCGTCAACGACACTACCAACACGCTGGAAGACACCAGTGTGAGTATCAACGTGCTGGCGAACGATTCCGATCCAGAAGGCAGCCCGCTAACCATCGTCGCCGCCACCACTACCAACGGCACCGTCAGTATCATCGGTACCAACCTGCTGTTCAGTCCAGCCACCAACTTCAACGGCTTCCTTTACCTCTTCTACACCATCAGCGACGGAACCAACACCGCGTCGGCGAACGTCCTGGTCACCGTCACCCCGGTCAACGATCCGCCCGTTGCTGCCAACGATAGCTACTCGACGGCTCCGGAGACGCTACTGACTGTTCCGGCGCCGTGCCCCGGTCACCAACTACAATGGCCCTGACAGTTTCACCTACCGCGCCAACGACGGCACCACCAACAGCGAGATCGCGACGGTCAACATCAGCGTCACATCGCTCGCCGACGTGGCGGTGGTGAAGGCCGGGCCCGCGATCGTCGCGCCGGGAGCAACGTTCGTTTACACCATCACGCTGACGAACCGGGGGCCGTCGGCGGCGACGAACGTCGTGGTCGTTGACAGCTTGCCGACCAATCTGATGTTCGTGAGCGCGTCGGCAGGGGGCGTGTTCTCCAATAACAACGTGACCTGGCCGACGCTCGCGTCGCTGGCCAGGAACGGCTCGACGAACTTCACCATCACCGTCAGCGCACCGACCAACGGCACGTTTGTGAACGTTGCGTCCGCTACCTCGACCACGCCGGACCCTGATCCGACGAACAACGACGGGACCTCGATCAGTTCGCGAGTGACCACGACTGCGGCACTGCAGCAATTCGGGATCCTTCAGGGCGCGAATGAGTTTAATCCGCAGACCGGCCTGTTTGAACAGCGCGTCAGCGTGACCAACATCGGCGGAACCACGGCGGCTGCGGTGCGCCTGCTGGTGGGGGACATTCGAACACCTGGAGGAGTCCTTCGTACGAATGTGTATCTCTACAACGCCAGGGGCACCAACGTTGATCTGCGGCCATACGTGCAATACGGCTCCCCGTTGAATCCGGGACAAAGCGTGCTGTTCACGCTGGAATTTTATGTGCCCGACCGGCGTCCTTTCACAAACTCGCTGGAGGCGCAGGCGGTCCTTCCGACGCCGACGACAACCAACAGCACGGGGGCTGTCGTCATCGACCGCGTCTTCGCGGATTTGCGATCCCCTGAACCGCGTTACGTGATCGAGTTCGCTTCAATTCCAGGCCGGACCTACACGATCATCTACAGCGACGACGGCATGGTAACCTGGCAGGCCGCCACCCCCGCCATCACGGCCAACGCCAATCGCACACAATGGTACGACGACGGACCGCCCAAGACCGCAAGCAAACCTTTGTCCCTCACCAGCCGGTTCTATCGCGTGATTGCCAATCCGTAAACGGCCGCCGTGTGAAACACCAGAATGCGCAAATGAAAACGTCACCTGCTATTTGGCCGGTTTTGATTGTTGCCGCGATCCTGATGCCTGCCGCCGTTCGGGCCGAGGAAATCGTCACGAACCGCCTCACGTTTTCCGCCCGTTTCGGTTTCAACATTTCCGCCCGATTCACCGGTCCAACCGCTCTCTCCCTCAACCCTCGCGCCACCCCGCGCGGTGATCTCTACAATTACGACGACGGTTACGTGCTCACCGACGTCAGCGGCAATCTGGGCGGCCAGACCTGGTATTGGGGTTACGACGACAGCGCGAGCCAGATTTCGGGGAACACGATTTTGTTGAACCGCTCCACAGTGAGTGGAAACTTTTCCTCGCCATCGGTCAATTCCGATCCAAACCTTGGCGGCGAACTGACCTACAATCGACTGCTGGGCACAAAGGGCAGGTTCCGCTACGGCGTGGAAGCGGCCGCGAACTACCTGAATCTTTCGCTGCGCAACAGCAGCACTTCTTCCGGCGCCCTCTCTCGCGTGACCGACGCCTACCCCTTCACTCCCGGCACGACGCCACCCGCCGCCTCGCCGTCCAATCCGTACCAGGGCAGCTTCCAGGGTCCGGGCTTCGTCATCGGCGGCACGCCCGTCAGTTCCACCAGCACGATTGTTCCAGGAGGCGGCACTGTTGCGGCCCAACGGCAGTTCCACGCGGACGTCTGGGGTCTTCGTCTGGGACCTTATCTGGACTTGCCTTTCGACACCCACTTTAATGTTTGGGTCTCCGGCGGTCTGGCCGTCGGCTGGCTCAACGGCGATGCGTCCTGGTCCGAGACCGTCACCGTGTCCGGCGCCGCCAGCGCAAGCAGTTCAGGCAACGGCAGGCACAACGATCTGCTTTGGGGCGGTTACCTCGCGGCCAATGTGTCGTGGGACGTGAAGGACCGTTGGAGTGTCGTGGGCGGCGTGCAATATCAAAACCTCTGGGTTTACCGCCACACCTTCGGCACCCGTCAGGCCGAAGTGGATTTGAGCAATTCGATCTTCGTCACCATCGGATTGAGTCGCAGATTCTAACAGTACAATCTCATCGCCATGAACATTCCAAACCGCGCCACGACGCGCCGGCAGTTCATGCGCCTGGCCTGCGCCACCGGCGTCCTTGCTGCCGCCGACCTGACCGGTCTCTGCGTCGAACCGGGCGCAAAACTCAAGGGAGCGGTAATCGGCCACACCGGTCGCGGCGATTACGGTCACGGCCTCGATGGCATTTTTAACAACCGCCCAAACATCGACATGGTCGCGCTGGCTGATCCGGATCCGGGAGGCCGCGCCGGGACTGCTGCAAAGATCGGCGCCCGGCGCAGCTACGCCGACTATCGCGAACTGCTGGAAAAGGAACGACCCGGCCTCGTCAGCATCGCGATGCGGCAGGCGGATCAGCACCAGGTGATCGCACTCGCCGCTCTCCGGGCGGGCGCGCATGTCTATTGCGAAAAACCGTTCGTCACCGCGCCGATTGAAGCCGATGAACTGCTCGCAGAGGCACACAGGCGCGGACTTAAAATCGCCGTGGCCCACACCATGCGGATGATGCCGACAATCGTTCGCCTCAAGCAGGCCATTGCCGAAGGGCTGCTGGGCGATCTGACCGAACTGCGCCTCTTTGGCAAACAGGATTCAAGGGCTGGCGGAGAGGACATGATGGTCTTGGGCTCGCACTTGTTCGATCTGACGCGACTGTTCGCAGGCGATCCGCTCGGGTGCACCGCGCGCGTTTTATGGCGCGGACGCGACATCACCCCCGCCAACCGCCGCATGGTTCAGGATAACGTCGGTTACGTCGCCGGCGACCAGGTATTCGCCCAGTTTGCGTTTGCGAACGGAGTGAACGCCACGTTTACGAGCGATGCGAGACTGCGCGAGACGGTCGGCCACTGGGGCATCGAGTTCTTCGGAAGCAAAGGTGCCGCGCGCATCAACTGCGACATCTCGCCCAACGTCTTCATTCGCCGATCCGCCCCATGGAGCACCGAAGGCAGGACGGATACCTGGGAACCATTCGATCCAACGCTGGTCAAATCCCCGCCACCAACGCGCAACCTCGGCCCGGTGGGCGATTGGCTCGACGCCATCGCGCAGAATCGCGAGCCCGAATGCAGCGGCCGCAACGGCGCCTGGGCGGTCGATATGGTGATGGCAGTCTATCACGCGGCGCTGAGCGGTAAACGAGTCCAATTTCCACTGGTCGTGCGCACACATCCGCTGGCGACCGAATGACACTTGTTATTACCACGCGATCCCGTAATCCTCGCCGTGGTTGCTGGCGCCGCCCCAGAGGGTGCCGTGCTCCTGATCGAAATAGATGGCAGTGATCGGACCTGAATTTTTTCTCGCGAAGTTCAAAGTGTAGCCCATCCGCGTCAGTTCCCGGCGCACCCACGAGGGCACTTCATCCGTCAGCGTCACGCGGCCCGGCTCCGCCTTGTGTTCGCCGAATGAGCTGCGCATCTGATAGCTGGTGATGTTCGCCGCTTCGCAGGCTTCCTGCACCGTCATGTCAAACTCAACCACGTTCAGAAAGAACTGCAACAGGTTCTGGTCCTGAGTGTCTCCGCCTTGAACGGAAAAGCAAAGGAAAGGCTTGCCGCCCTTCAACGCCAGCGTCGGCGTGAGCGTGACGCGGGGTCGTTTTCCAGGAACAAGGACGTTGAACGGATTCTCGGCTTCGTCCAAAACGAAACTTTGCATGCGCTGACTCATGCCGATGCCGGTGTTGCCCGCTACGCAGGCCGGGAGCCAACCGCCGCTGGGTGTCACGGAAATGGCCCAGCCTTTGTCATCCGCAGCCTGGATCGAGGTCGTGCCCGCGCGAAAATCGGCGTCGAACTGCGCCTGGGCTTCGGAGGATTGCGTGTCGAAGTCCAGTGACACAGTCGAAGGCGTGCCCCCTGCAACCGCCTTGTTCGTCTTGAGATTCGACCAGTTGGTAAGGAGATTCAGAAACGGATTCGTGCCGCCTTGAAACGAATAAGGATCGCCGGGCCGAATGTCCGGATTGTTCTTCTTCCAATCAACGAGCCGGAGTCGCTCTTTGGAATAGGCCTTCGACAGCAGTCCGCGAATCGGTTCCTCGGGGGGAAAGTCGGGGTCCCCATAGTAAAAGTCGCGGTCGGCATAGGCGAGATTCATCGCCTGATACAACGCGTGGATGTAACGGGAGCTGTTGTAACCCATCGCTTGCAGGTCAACGTTTTCGAGGATGTTCAGGGCTTCCAGCATGACCGGCCCCTGCGTCCAGCAGGTGAGCTTGTAAACCTCAATCCCTTTGTAGGCCGTCACCACCGGCTCCTCGATCTTCACTTTCCAGTGCGCGAGGTCGGCGACCGTATGCAATCCGTCTTGTTCGCGCGAACCCCGACAGAATTCCTCCGCGATGTCGCCTTTGTAGAAACGGTCGTAAGCGGCCAGGATAGCCGCTTTGCGGTCCTTGCCCGCCTTCAGCTCCCGGTCCTCGGCATCGACGAGCTTCTGCAACGTCGCGAGCAGGTCCGGCTGGCGCCAGATCTCACCGGCACGCGGCGCTTCGTTTGTCTGGCCCGTGTGGGGGAAGAACACCTTCTTTGAATACGGCCACTTCCTCAGCTTTACTGCGTTGGTGGTGTTGTTGATCTTCCGAACGAGTTCGGCTTCGATGGGATAACCGTCCGCCATTTGCATCGCGGGTTCGAGAACGTCTTTGAGCGACATTGACCCGAACTCCGCGAGCATCACCATCAACCCGCCCGGATTGCCGGGCGTCACCGCCGCGAGCGGGCCGTCCGCCGGTGGATGCTTGAGCTTCTTTTCCTTGAAAAACTCAGGCGTGGCGCCGGTCGGCGCGACACCCAGCGCATTGATGCCGACAACCTTTTTCGTGAGCGGATCGTAAATGAGCGCTTGCGTTTCCCCGCCCCAGCTCACGTCGTCATACATCGTGCAAACCACGGCAAGCATGGCGCACGCGGCGTCCACCGCGTTGCCGCCCCGCTCGAAGATCTTCGCGCCGGCGGTTGCCCCGAGGGGCTTGCCGGTGATGGCCACCCAGTGGCGCCCGTGCAGGACCGGCTTGTGCGTGGCTGAGAACGGTTCTGGCGCCGCCGCAAAGCATGAACCCGTGATGAGCAAAGCCAACACCGATCTGCGGAATAGTACGATTTGCATGATGAGCCGGTAGATTAAGCGATCTGTCTGACAAAGCCAACAGTCGAGTTGCGCCCAGTCGAACTTGGGGCGCATCTTGACGCTGCCCCCGGAGCGCCGGTCTCCGACCCGGCAGGTCTTCAAATGAAGCCCGAAACGCGCCGGATCGGAGATCGGCGCTCCGCGGTGCCAGTCGAGTCAGGGGCAGTGTCAAGATGCGACCTCGAACTTGTGCGCCGCGAACAAACGCATTGCCTTGCACGACCAACAGACCTTAAACTTCGCCCGCATTTCCCACAGCTTTAAC
Source organism: Verrucomicrobiota bacterium (assembly GCA_003219675.1). Lineage (GTDB taxonomy): Bacteria > Verrucomicrobiota > Verrucomicrobiia > Limisphaerales > AV2 > AV2. The sequence goes on along the minus strand of QHPW01000478.1, from coordinate 2,752 downwards.
CAGCGCGCAAGTCATGGCGCACCTGCATAACAACAAGAACGTCCAATTCCTCGTCGGCGCACTCTTTGTCGCATGCGTCTCGCCCGCGTCCGCGCAGCTCGTCATCTCCGGCAATGAAAACAAAATCGATCTCACCTCCGGCGCGCCCAGGGTCATCCCGCCGATCGCACCGGATTCGATTTCCATCCTCGACTTTTCAAGTTTCCCGCCTTCGATCCGCCATTTGAACGACATTCCTAATTCGGTGATCGGTCCGCCGTCCAACATCGCCATCACACCGGACCGTCGGCTCGCGCTTGTCGCAAACTCGCTGAAGCTGGATGCCGCAAACCCGACGAATTGGGTGCCGGAATCGTTCGTGCACGTGCTCGATCTCACTACCGCTCCACCGAGAGTGATTGGCAGGGTCACAACCGGTCGCCAGCCGTCCGGCATCTCCATCGCTCCCAACGGCGCGCTGGCGCTCGTCGCCAATCGCGCCGACGGGACCGTGTCGGCGCTGGCGATCCGCGACAAGGCAGTCAATTCGACTCAAACGGTCAAGGTCTGTGAACCACAGGAAAGCGTCTCGGACGTGGCGATCAGCCCGGACGGCAAGCTCGCCCTCGCCAGCGCGCAAAAGGGAGGTTACCTCGCGGTGCTGCAGATCGACGGAAATCAAGTCACCGCCACCGGCCGGAAGCTTTCCGCTTACGGTCAGCCTTATCGCGTCGTCATCACTCCGGATGGCGAACTTGCGCTGACCGCCGGCCAGGGCTACGGCAACGGAAAAGATCGCGACGCCATCACCGTGATTGATCTCAAGTCCAAACCGATGCGCGCGATGGATTACATTCCTATCGGAGCGGCGCCCGAGTCCATTGAGATCAGTCCCGACGGCAAACGGCTCGCCGCGGTCGTGATGAACGGTTCGAACCTTGGGCCCGAGGATCCGAATCACAGCCAAAACGGCGTTGTGGTCCTGCTCGCGCGGCGCGGAAGGACGTTTCGAGTCGTCGATGAACATTCTGTCGGTCGCATTCCCGAAGGCGTCGCTTTTACCTCCGATGGCAAATACCTGGTGGTGCAATGTCATCCGGACCGCGAGCTTTGGATTTTTTCCGTGAAGAACGGACGCTTGAAGGACACCGGCCAACGCATCAAAGTGCCCGGCATGCCATCCTCGCTCCGCGCTTCGCCTTGACTCGAACCACAGGACCTCTATGAACCGACGCGATTGGATCAAACAACTGGGACTCGGCGCCACCGCAGGCGCGTTTGGTGTGTTGTCGCGCGCCGATGCGTTCGCAGCGGACACCGACGCGAAAGCGGTCAAAGGACTTGCGTCGTTGAAGATTACCCGGGTGCGCGCCCTCAAAACCGCACCACAGCGGACACGCCTCGTGGTCGTGAAGGTCGAGACCAGCGAGCCCGGTTTGTACGGACTCGGCTGCGCCACATTCAATCAACGCCCGCTCGCCGTGGTGACCGCGGTCGAGGAGTATCTTGATCCGTTCGCGCGCGGCCGGGACGTGGACGACATCGAGGACCTTTGGCAAAACGCCTACACGAGTTCCTACTGGCGCAATGGTCCGGTATTGAACAACGCGCTCAGCGGGCTCGACATGGCGCTTTGGGATATCAAAGGCAAGCGCGCAAACATGCCGGTGTATCAACTCATCGGTGGAAAGTGCCGCTTCGCCGTGGACTGCTACGCGCACTCGAGCGGCCGCGACCTCAAGGAACTGGAGGACAGCGTTAAAAAAAACGCGGAACAAGGCTTTCGCCACATTCGCATTCAACTCGGCGGCTATGGCTCGCCCCAACTCTCGAAAAATGCCGACTTTAAAGACGCCGGGTTTGGCTTGCCGAAGGACACACTCATGGAGGCGCAGCCTTACCTGAAGGCCACACCGAGAATGTTCGAGCACATTCGCAACACCTGCGGCGACGATGTCGAGCTGTTGCACGATGTGCATGAGCGCGTCGAGCCGCGCGACGCAATCCGGCTGCTCAAAGAACTCGAGCGCTACCGTCCATTTTTCATCGAAGATCCGCTGTCACCCGAAGCCAATGATTACTTTCGCCAGATGCGCGCGGCCACCCTCGTGCCCATCGCCATGGGCGAACTGTTCAACAGCCCGCACGAGTGGGTGCCTTTGATCAAGGATCGGCTGATCGACTTCATCCGGGTGCATCTTTCCCAGACCGGAGGGTTCACCGTCGCGCGCAAGATCGCCGCGCTGGCCGAGTGGTTCCACGTGCGTTCGGCCTGGCACGGACCGACCGACCTTTCGCCCGTCGGGCATGCCGCGAACGTTCATCTCGACCTGGCGATTCATAATTTCGGGATCCAGGAGAGCCTCCAATTCAACGAGGCCTCGCAGGAGGTTTTCCCCGGTTGTCCCACGATCAGGAATGGCTACTTCCACGTCAATGAAACACCCGGCTGGGGCGTGGACATTAACGAAGAGGCCGCGAAGAAATTTCCTTATCCGGAGAACCCCGGTTACTGGGAACCGGTGCGCCGCCGGGACGGCACCGCGGTGAGGCCATGATGGACTTTTTTCCGCTCAGGCCGCCGGCTCCGCCAACGATGGAGGCAGACGGTGGGGCGAGACTCCGTCGAGCCCTGACTTCTCTCGTTGGGTCAGGGCTCGACGGAGTCTCGCCCCACCCGATCCACGGCAAGGGTCAGGGAGAGGGCCAGGAACAAAGCCTGCGACACGCCGGCGGCATCATGGAAGCGCGCATGATCGCTGGAATGGCCGAA
>QHPW01000031.1:1756-15444 GCA_003219675.1 Verrucomicrobiota bacterium | reverse complement strand
ATCGTCGGCGACGGGAACCGTTCTGAATTTTTCGATTTCTCCACCCGAACCGAGATTCCTTGGAATGCCGCGCTGAATCCGCCGAATACGCAGCCGTTCACCGTTGAAGCATGGTTCTACCCCGCGAGCGACCAGACCGCCACCGGGCAGTCTCCGATCAATAACCGTTACGCCTATCCCACTTCCACTCCAGGTCGGCAAGGATGGGTTTTCTTCCAACGTAAGCCAAGCGCTGACTATGTGGGTGGCGAACAGGTGGGATGGAACTTCAGAATGTATAATGGGATCGGGACCAGCGGACGCCTTGATGTCACGAGCCTGGTTCCTTACGAGCTTGGCAGGTGGACCCATGTGGTCGTCGTTTACGATCCGGTAGCGGTAACAAATGCAACTGTGACCATGTACATTAACGGCGTGGCAGCGAACACGAACATCTGGACAGGTGGAGGAAGCGGAACCGAGCCGGGCTACGTGGCCAACACCAACGACCACGACCCACTTGAGGCAGTAAACGGACCGGCAGCGCTCTCGATTGGAAACTACAATAATACGGCAGGGTCAAATTTGAACCCGTATTTTGGGGCGGTTGATGAGTTCGCATTCTATTCCAGTAAACTGAGCCCCGCGCAGATTCTGGCGCACTACCAAAACGGAACCAACGCCGCGCGCGCCACCCCCTATGATGCGCTCATCAAATCAGACAACCCGGTCGCCTACTTGCGGCTCGATGAAATCGCTCCCGGTGCGGACATCGCCGTCAACATGGGAGATGTGCGGTCTGGCGGCAATGCAACGCACACTGCTGAGACAAGGCATCCTGCCCCGAGCGCGTTGGCCGGTAGAACCGACGACGGCGCCGCCGCGTATCATAATCGAAATGGAAGATCCACCACGACCATGCCGTGGTTGGCGGAGAACAACCCGGACTCGGGCACTCCATTCACCTTTGAAGCCTGGCTCAGGCCAATGAGAGACCTGCAGGGCGGGCAATGTCCCTTGAACAATCGCTGGGTCGGCGGCACAGGCCGGACCGGTTGGGTTATTTTCCAACGCAATCCGAACCTTTCCTATCCCCCAAGCGAAGGTCATGGTTGGAACTTCCGAATGTACAGCGGCGTTGGCAGTGGCGGTCAGGATGTCCTGACGGATACCGACTATACGATCGGAGAGTGGCAGCATCTGGTCGTCACCTGGGAACCTCAGACGGATAACGGCGATCCGGGTGGCAACGGCAACCATCAGTTCGAAGGCACATTGACGGCTTATGTCAACGGTTCCGCAGTCGCTTCGAACACGGCTGCTCTTTACGCCGCCAATCGTGAAATCCCCGAGGACGCTGGTGTTGCGGCAGATTTTGCCGTGGGTTCCTACAACGCCAAGTCGGGATTGGGCAATAACCCGTTCGAAGGAGACGTTGACGAAGTCGTCATTTACAACAACTACCTGCTGACGCCGGAACAGATTCTGGCCCACTATCAGGCCGGCACCATCAATGATCCGGCGCATTATCCGACAGCCAATAGCGGCGCGCTCGGTGCTGCAGCCGATGCAAACCTCGTTCTCACCACCAATATCGCTGCCGGGCCGCAATCCCCGGCCTATGCCGGCTTCGAGGCGTCAAACGCGGCGTTGCCGCTGGATGGCCTTAAGCAATGGGCCACTTTAAACAACCCGTCTGGCCTGAATATCTCCAATCAGATTTCTTTGGAGGCCTGGATCAAACCCGGCGCGACTCAAGGTGATCCAGCACGAATTATCTCTCACGGGCCGCCGACGATCAGTGATTTCCTCGGCGTCTCACCGGTGCCTGATGACACGGTGACCAACAGCTCGGAAGTTTTCCTGCGGATCGATGGCGCCGGAGCCAACTATGTGGCCGGCTCTTCCGTAGTTATTTACACCAACTCCACTGAAATCAGTAGCAACATCTTTAGCGCAAGTTTCCCGATCCCTGCGGGTGACCTGGGAGGTGGCAATTGGGTGCATCTGGTCGGCACCTATGATGGCACTAACTGGAAGCTCTTCCGCAATGGTGCATTGGTCGCCACTTCGGCTTCCGCCGTCGGTGCGCTGCCGGTCAACAATGTTGACTGGGCCATCGGTTCGACGGGCAACGGGTGGGCGGATAATTTCGCCGGATCAATCGATGAGGTTGCCATCTATAACGTCGCGCTTTCTCCAGGCCGTATTTCGGCCCATTACTCCACGGGTCTGTTAGGATTGCATCCACTTCAAATCGGCATCTCGGGCGGTCAAGTGTCAATCACGTGGTCTGCCGGCACGCTGCAGCAATCGGACAATGTTACGGGCACATACGCGAACTTGCCCGGCGCCACTTCGCCCTACAAGCCACCCGCAGGCCCGGCGACGAAGTTCTATCGCTTGAGCCTGTAATATCAGGCGAACCTGTCGCCGCCACGAGGCGTTTTCCCTCGGCCCGGATTCGCCCAACCTGAGGCTGTCCAGGCCGGTGAATGCGCTGGGAACAGTGGGCACGCATAGACAATCAGTGTTGCCGGAAGATTTGGTAGAGGAGCAGGTAAATCACCACGCCGGTCACGGAAACATACATCCAGAGCGGCCAGGTCCAGCGCGCGACCTTTTTGTGCAGCTCGAAGCGCCGCTTGAGTGCGCGGTTCAAGGTCATCAGGACCAACGGCACAATCACAACGGCAAGTGTCAGGTGGGTGAACAGGATGGTTAGATAAACAGGACGGAACCATTCAGGGTCGTGAAATTCGGTGTGCGCTTTGCCGTAGGAAATCCGCATCCCGATGTGATAGGTGAGGTAACAGATTAAAAAAATCGTGGAAGTCACAAACGCCGAAATCATGCAGTTCCGGTGCGCGATCCTGTTGCCGCGCCGAATGAAAACGTAACCCGCAGTCAGAAAAATCGCGCTCAGCCCGTTCAAGCAGGCATTGACCGCGGGCAGGCCGGACAGGCTCATGGCTGCTTCTCCTTCAGCAGCGCCCGGATGACCTCGAGGATCTTTCGCCGTGAAGCCGGCTCGGTCCCATCAAAACTGCCGCGAATTCGCCCTTGCTTGTCCACCACCACAAATAATGTGCTGTGCACGAACAGATCCTCCGGACTGGTGCGCTCGTCGGCTTTGACCTCGTCCACCGCCAGCAACAGTCCGCGGGTCGCGAGCCGGTAGACCTCCAGCTTTTTGCCGGTCAGGAATTGCCAGTGGCCCGGCATAGCGCCCAATCCTTCGCCATATTTTTTCAGAACCTCCGGCGTGTCGAACTCCGGGTCGGCAGTCAGGGAAACCAGTTGAATCGGTTCGTTCGGCGGCAAGGCATCCTGCAGCTCGCGCATCACCTTCGACATCGTGGCGCACGGACCCGGGCAGCGGGTGAAAATGATGTCCGCCACCCACACCTGCCCGAGCAGATCGGCCCGCGTCACGACGCGGCCAAACTGATTGGTCAGCGCGAAGTCCGAAACGTTGCCCAGCATCGGCAGCGCGTTTCTGTTTGCCGCAAACCGGGAGACGGCATACGCGCCGAAGAGGGCTGGCGCCACGAACGGTAGGGCGAGACTCCGTCGAGCCCTGATCCTCCAACGACAGTTAGGGCTCGACAGAGTCTCGCCCCACCCGGTTCATGCGTAGTTGAAAAGTCCCCGGCCCCAGGACCGCACAGCGGACATTTTCTCCTCGCCCGGCAGCGCGCCGGGAAACCCATCGGTTTGCCGGACCGAATCGTCCGCTACTCGTAACTGACCGAGGCCGCCGTGGCTTTCCGGGCGGCATCGGCGAGCCACTTGTCGTACTCCTGTTGGGAAACCACTTCCAACACTGCCCTCATGGTGTAATGGCCCATGCCGCAGAGCTGAGCGCAGGCGATTTTATATTTGCCTGCTTTCGTCGGTGTGAACCACGTTGCCACGCTGAAGCCAGGCGTGGCGTCCTGGCAAATACGCATCGACCGGATGGCAAAGCTATGGATCACGTCCAGTGAACTGATGTGCAAAATGACCGGCTTGTTCACCGGCACGATAAAATTGTCCTGCACGATCACGTCATCCTTCGCGTCGGGATCATTCTTGCGGTCCACGCCAAACGGATCGATGGCTGAAGAGAGCGCGGAGTCCTGTTTGCCCATCTTGCCATCCGGCCCGGCGTAATGACCGTTCCAGTTGAACTGCCGGCCGAGCACGTAAATGCTGGTGGAATCCTTCTCCGCCGGAGGATAGGCGGCCACTTTCGCCCACAGCGGCACCGCAAAACCGATCAACAAGATGGCTTCCACCAGCGCCACGCCGCCTTCAAGATAATTGGAAACATGGCTCTTGACGCCGATGTAATCGGCGTTCGGATGCTTCGACTTGCGGAACCGAAAAAGAGCGTAAAGAAAATACGCGAACCAACCCACAAACAGAACCGCCATCAGGGCGTGGACGTAAACAATCAGATCGTCCACGCTCTTGCCGTGTTCTGAAGCCAGGACGGGCAGGTTGAGAAGCTTGTGCTTGAACCAATAGATCAAATCACTCATCGATCAAACTTGTTTGGAAGGTTCCGGCAACGCTCCGGACGCCGCGCCGGCGGCCCTGGACATGTGCGCGGCGCGTCTGGCCAGATAAATGAAGAACGCCGCGAAGCCGCTCAAGACAAAAACAACAACCGCCAGCAGACTCAAAATGCCCCAGTTCATCCCTTTGGCGAGGCCGGAATCGGACTTGCCGAAACACGCCGCGCAGGCCCAAAGCGGCTGGGGTGCGGCGGCGAAAGCCACGGTCGCCAGAATCGCGCACCGTCGAATTGTCTTCATGCGGCTCACAGGTAACTGATGTTTTTGAGCTTGCGCAAAACGACTCTGAAATAGATCACCAGGATGATTCCAGCCAGGGTCGAGCCAATCGCGTAAATCAGGTCCGCCGTCGTGCCCTGGTCTCTGTAATCAAAATACGACCACGCTCCGAAGCCGAACGCCAGGAGAATCGACGCGATCACAAATACAATATGGAACGCCTTAAGGGACATGATGAGCCGGAGCCGCCACCGGGTGCGGCGCGCGTTGAGTTGACCCGGACATGGCCGGGCTGTCGTTCATCGCCCAGATGGTCAGGGCCATCAGCCCGACAAAGAAAAACGCGGTGAAGGCCATGATGACGTAGATCGTCTTGCGTTCCGAAACCAGGTGCATGAAAAAGCCGGCGACCAGCGACGCTTTCACTGTCGCGATGATCAGCGCGATCGCGATTGCCAGGGCCACGCTCTCGAAATGCTTGAAATAGACCGCTACGGTGAGGATGGTGCCGAGGATGAGCGCGCCGAAAACCACCAGGTAGGTTTTGACATGCTTGGCAACGTGCTGTGGATCGTTCATAATCGTTTTTTAGAGAAGATAAAGGACGGGAAACAGAAATATCCAGACCAGATCAACGAAGTGCCAGAACAACCCTGAAATCTCGATTCGGTTGGTGAACCGCTCGGGATCCGTCTTCCAAAGCTTCGCGCCCGGCCCCCACAGATACCCGATGACCAACGCCCCGCCGAAGACGTGCAGCCCATGAAGCGCGGTCAGGGTGAAGTAAATCGCGAAATAGGTGCTGTGCGCCGGCACAAAGGCCGAAAGCCGCGCGATCTCCGACGCGGGTACGCTGATGGCAGCGTGGCCCTCGTGCTCTGCCCCGCCTCCCGCTTCGTGCCGCTGCACCGGTTCGGCGTAATGATGCGGATCGGGGTGAAAAACAACCTGGTCGAGCTTTTTGTCTTTCAGTGTCCGCGTGCTCCAGAAATACGGACTGCCCTCGATATGGCCCGTCATGCGCGTGCCGTCGGTCTTCCAGATCTCATAGTGCGTGAACTTGTCGCGGTATTCAAAGGACTTGATGGTAAGGAAGCTCAAGGCGCAGAGAAGAGTGATCGCCTGATAAAAACGGAATTTGCCCGGGTTGCCCAGCTTGAGCGACGCCCACGACATGACCACCGTAACCGAGGACACGATCAGCACAATGGTGTTGAACGCGCCGATGGGGACATTTAACAAGCCATGCGGCCAGGTTCCCGCGGGCGCGCCCACGCGCAATAAAATGTAAGACGAAAACAACGCGCCGAAGAGCATGACCTCCGAGCCCAGGAAGAGCCAGATGCCCACCTTGGCGTTGTAGAGATTCGTGTCATCGCGAAGTTTTACTGTGAATGGTATGTCCATGCCGAGTGCCTTCCAAAAGTTCTAGTGCTTGTCCGATTCGCTCTGTGGCGTGAAGTCCCGGCTCTTGCCGGGCACACTGTATTCGTATGGCCCTCGATAGACCTCCAAGGGTTTGTCGAAATTGCCGTGCGGCGGCGGAGTCGGTGTCTGCCATTCGAGTGTCGTTGATTCCCACGGGTTGTCCGAGGTCACCTTCCTGCCCTGCTTCATGCTGAGGAAAAAGTTGATGATGAACGGAATTTGAGCCAGCCCAAGACACCACGCCGCCCAGGAAATGTGCCGGTTCATGTCGATGAAGATTTGCGGCACGCCTACCACGCCCAGCGCCGGGTCGTCGAAGCCGGCGTAGGTCGCGCCCCCGTCATACATGCGCCGTCCCAGGCCGGCCATGCCTTGCGCGAACATCGGCTGGAAAATCAGGTTCATGAAAATCAGCGAGGACCAGAAATGGACCTTGCCCCAGAATTCACTCATGCAACGACCGGTCGCCTTCGGATACCAATAATAGATGCCGGCGAACAACCCGAAGATCGTTCCCGGCGCGACGACGTAGTGGAAGTGCGCGATGACGTAATAGGTGTCGTGCAGATGGAGATCGGTGAAGTTGAAGCCCAGCGGCAGACCCGTCAGACCCCCAATGCCGAACATCGGCATGAACGCCAGCGCAAAAAGCATCGGTGTATTGAATCGAATCGAACCGCCCCACAGCGAAATGAACAAACACGTGAGAATGATCACCGATGGAATCGAGATGATCATCGTCGTGGTTTGGAAGAACGTGGCGATCTTGGTGCCCATGCCGGTGAGATACATGTGATGCGCCCAGACAATGAACGACAGAAAACCGATGCAGAGCACCGAATAGACCAGCGACTTGTAGCCCCAGATCGGCTTGCGGGTGTTGTTGGCGATGATCTCGCATACGATGCCCATCGCCGGCAAAATCAGCACATAAACTTCAGGATGTCCGAGGAACCAGAACAGATGCTGCCACAACAGCGGGCTGCCGCCGCCGGAAATCGGGGGCGGATTACCGTTTACCATCAGGCCCGTCGGCAGAAAAAAACTCGTCCCGGCCACATTGTCCATCAACTGCATCACCGCCGCGGCTTCCAGCGGAGGAAAGGCCAACAAAAGCAGGAAGGCGGTAACGAATTGGGCCCAGACAAAAAACGGAAGGCGCATCCAGGTCATTCCTTTGGCGCGCAGTTGAATGATGGTGGCGATGAAATTGACCGCGCCGAGAAGCGAAGAAGTGATCAAAAACACCATCCCGAGAATCCAGAAAGTCTGGCCGTTGGGATGATGCGCCGGGTCCGCAAGCGTCGCCAGCGGCGAATACGACGTCCAGCCGGACCGCGCCGCGCCGCCGGGAATGAAAAAGCTGAAGAACATCACCACCCCACCCATGAAATAAGCCTGGTAGCTGGCCATGTTGACGCGCGGAAACGCCATGTCCGGCGCGCCGATCTGCAGCGGCACCACGAAATTGCCGAACGCAGCGAAAGCAATCGGCACAATCGCCAGGAAAACCATGATGGTTCCGTGCATCGCGCCGAAAGCATTGTAAAGGTCCGGCTGCATCACCCCGCCGTTTGCCATTTCGTCACCGAGAACTTTCAACAGCAATTCGCCGACAATCGGTATCTTTTTGCCGGGATAGGCAATCTGCCAGCGCATGAGCAGCATCAGGCAAAAGCCGAAAAACAGGAACAGCAGGCCGGTGAGGCCGTATTGAACCCCGATGACCTTGTGGTCGGTGGAGAAGATATATTTCCGCCAAAAGCCCAACTCCTCGTGATGGGCTCCATGGGCCGCGTGATGTTGAGTCTCTGTCGTTGTTGGCTGCATGACTTTCAGTTTCGTTTGCGTTTCGCCAGGAACCGAAAACCTCACGTCAAATTTAAGGGGCGATACTTAACGTCGCCCCTCCCCTGGTGTCAACGCCGAATGCCGGTTTACTTGATCTTGTCCAGTACCATCAGGCCGAGCAATAGCGGCAAATAAATGATGGACGCGTAAAACAACTGGCGCGCACGCGGCAACGTCAACTCCCGCGAAAACCGGATCGCCTGCCCTAAAAAAAACATTCCCAGAACAAGCGCCCCGGCCAGATAGACCGGACCGACCAGTTTGAACAAATACGGGCACAGGCTGATGGGCAGCAAACCAAGCGTGTGGCTGACAGTCTGGACGGCTGTGCGCCGGCCGTCCGCATCGAACACCGGCAGCATCGCGAACCCGGCCTTCGCATAGTCCTCCCGATGCATCCACGCAATCGCCAGGAAATGCGGCAACTGCCAGAAGAACAGGAGGGCGAACAGAGACCACCCCTCCACGTTGATTTCACCGTGCGCCGCGGTCCAGCCCATCAGCGGCGGCAGCGCACCCGGGATCGCGCCAATGGCTGTGTTGAGCGTCGTGATCCGCTTCAACGGCGTGTAAACGAACAAGTAACTCGCCAATGTGATCGCGCCCAGCAGACTGGTCTCCAGGTTCACCGTCTGCGCCAGATAAATCAGCCCCGCCGACGAGCTGATGCCTCCAAAAATTAAAACTGTGTCCGGTTGCAAACGGCCCGAAGGAAGAGGGCGGTCTTCCGTGCGCCGCATCCGCGCGTCGTGCTGCCGCTCCAACAACTGGTTGAGCGCCGAGGCGCCGCTCGCGACCAACGCCGTTCCCAGCAGTGTGTTGAGCATGAGACCGTAGTCCACCGCGCCACGGAAACCGACGTAAAACCCAACCAGTGTCGTGAGCAGAACCAGAAATGTCAGCCGCGCTTTGATCAGTTCACCAAAAACGGCAGCGCAGCTTTTGTCAGCCATCGCCGCTGCAGTGAGAGATTGGGTGCTTGTTTTCATCAAAGTCTACAGCGGACGTCATGCACCACGGCAGGTTCAGCGGCAAACTCAGACGGTTTTGTCTTTTCGCCGGCGGCCCGGGCTTGCCTCTCCACGGGAACCAGGCCGCGGAGCGAAAGAAGGATCAGCATTGCGCCGGTCATCAACGACACCGCGCCGCAGGCCACGTGGGCCGTGGCCATGTTCGCCGACTTTCCGGTCCAGATCGTCGCTGCGCCCAGAATTGTTTGAAACATGATTAAGCCAAACCAGGCCAAAGAGATCTTCGAAAGCGGATTCTGCCAGCGAAGTTGCCCGCGCGTCAACCAGGCACCCAGCGCGGCCAGACAGACAATCGCTCCCGCAATGACGCGATGCACCATTTGCAGCACGATTTGAAACGCCGTGATGGGATTGACCCCCGTTGCCTCGACTCGCTCCTGGTTGTATCGGGCGATGGAGTCCGCGTCTGTCGCCGGCCAGAGCCGGCCGTAAGCGGTGGGAAAATCCGGAATGGCCAGCCCCGCGTGCTGATGGCGCATCGTCGCGCCCACAATCAACTGCAAAAAAATCAGCGCGGTTGCGGCGAGGAAAAGCCCGCGCAGTTTCGGAGCGCCGATCTCCGATCCGGCGCGGAAACCGTCAAACCGCGGAACGGGCCTGGGCGGAAACAGGCGCTTCAACTTCCTCCACCATTGGGTTGTGAACAGAGCGATAACGCAAAGCAGCACGAAAAATAATTGCGCCAGAGCTGCGTGAAAAATTCCGATCTGATCCTTGAACAATACCACGCGCAGGCCGCCGAGCAGCCCTTGAAATTGGACGAGCGCAAACGCCAGCCAGCCGAGTTGCGGCAGCGGACGCTCCGCCGGTTCGTTTTGCGCCCAAACCCATGCCGCCAGCAGCACGACACCGCCGATGCCGGTCAGGAAATGCCCGGTTGCTTTCAGGTTGGGCCAGAGAAAAAAAATCACAAACCCGGCCAGCACTTCCATCAACCCGATGATCGCCAGCGGACGCCGCGCGGCCCGGCCGTTCAGCCAGCGCGTCAACGCAACGACGAGCAGGCCGACCAGCGATGCCCACAATCGGTGTGTGTGTTCGAAAAAGGCGCCGCCTCTCCAGAATTGAAACGGCAGGGCGAACATACTGTGCCCGTAGCTCGTCGGCCAGTCCGGCACCGCCATGCCGGCGTCATGGCTGGTCACCAGTCCGCCGACGCAAATCAGAACCAGTGATGCGAAGGCGGTCGCCAGCGCGAATCGCGCCAGCCACGGATTTTCGGTCGTTCGGGTCATCAATTTAAAACAATCGGTCGAATCTCGCGTCTGAAAAAGCAGACCGCCATGGTGACTTTTCCACAGCGGCCTTGCTTGAGAAGATGAATGTGCGGACAGCGCAGCGCCGCCAATTACTTCTTCAGTTCGATCGTGAAATCGGCTTTGGTGTCGCCGTTCACGGTGATCTCTTTGCTGACTCCGGGACCATCGCGGTGCGTCTTCACGTGGTACGCTTCAACGGTGTATTTGCCGTTGGGCACGCCGGAGATCTTGAAGTTGCCCTCCTTGTCCGTCACCGCAAAGTAAGGATGATCAAAAACGCCGACGTAAGCGAACATCCACGCGTGGACGTTACACATGAAACGGACCGGCACTTCCGGTTTGTCGAAGCTCTTTTCGTTCACCTGCTCCTTGACCGGCTGGGCGAAGTTGAATTCCGTGTTGATTTTTGGCGTGGCGTGAACGTTGTGCAGAGTCGCGTCCGAGTTCTTGATCTTGAATTTCTGATTGACCATGACTCCCATGACGTAGGGTTCATACAAACACCCAGCCTGGTCCAGCACCGCTCTTGATGTAAACGAGCACGTTTGCCAGGCCGCCGTCCTTGCCCACAACATAGTGGCGGGTGGTGACCGGCTGGCTGTGGGCCGCGCCGCACGTCTTGTCGGGAGACGAAGCCATGTCGATCGTGATTTCCGCGGGTGGCGTGCCTTGCAAAACGACTCTGCCAGTGAGTTCCGCGGCGGAGGCCAATGACCCTGAGCCGACCGCAAGCACCGCGGTGAGGATTTGGATTTTCATAAGTTCGCGTGCGCCGTTCATTTCAATATTTGTGCGACGCTACCACCCGCTAAACCGGGCAGCAAGTGATTTGTGAAACTTTTCACAAACTCTACTTCTCGCTGTTAGGACGCCGCATAGAAGCGGGTGTTCAGCCGCGCGACTCGCTTCAAGTCCGCAGGGCAATGCAAACATCAGAATTCTTTCATCACCTGCGCCATCTCCAGGGCCGTGCGGGCCGCCTCAATGCCGCGATTGTGCTTGTTTCCCAGACAACGCGCGCGCGCCTGCTCTTCCTTTTCAAAAATAAACACGCCGTGAATGACGGGGATTTTGTGCTGCAATTGAATCTGCGCCAGCGCGTGAGTTACCCCCCAGCCGACGTGCTGCGCATGACTGGTCTCGCCCTGGAAAATCACGCCCAGGCAGATCACGGCCGACAGCGGCGGCAGATGAGACTGCGCCAGTTTTGCCGCCACGGCCGGAATTTCGAAGGAACCCGGCACGCGGACCACTTTGACCTCCTTCGCTCCCGCCCTGATCAATTCGCTCTTCGCCGCGCGCAGCATGGCATCGACGTAGCGGCCGTTGTATTTCGCGGCGACGATGGCGAACGTGCGGCCGCTGGCGCGAGATGTTCCGGGTTTGAGGGGTTTCAACATGATCGACCGGCGTGCAATTTGCAAGTCTCTGAAATGTGGTCGGGCGTCTGCCAATCAATTCCTGCAAATCTTTCGCGACGGTGTTGGCAATCGTAAATCGTCATTCGCAAATCGTAAATTACAGAAGATGCCCCAGCTTTTCCCGTTTCGTTTTCAAGTAGCGTGAATTGTGGCGGTTCGGCTTGACGCGAATCGGCACCTGTTCAACGATTTCAAGCCCGTAACCTTCAAGGCCGACGACTTTCTTGGGATTGTTGGTCAGCAAACGAATCGTTTTCAGACCGAGGTCGCAGAGGATTTGTGCGCCGAGACCGTATTCGCGAAGGTCCATTGGATAGCCCAGCTTTCGGTTGGCCTCGACCGTGTCGTAGCCCTGCTCCTGCAATTTGTAGGCTTTAATCTTCGGCGCCAGACCAATCCCACGCCCTTCCTGCCGCATATAAACAATGACACCCTGTCCTTCCTCGGAGACCTGGAGCATGGCCTGGTGTAATTGGGGACCGCAGTCGCAACGCCTCGACCCGAACACGTCGCCGGTCAGACATTCACTGTGGACGCGCACCAAAACATTTTTTCTGCCGGCCACTTCACCGCGCACCAGCGCGAGGTGATGCTGGTCGTCCACTTTCGAGCGGTAGAGATACAAATCGAAATCGCCGTAATCCGTCGGCAACTTCACGACCTCCATCCGCTCGACGAGCTTCTCGCGCGTGCGCCGGTATTTGATCAGTTCCTCGATGCTGCAGATTTTCAGGCCGTGGTTTTTCGCAAAACCTTTCAACTCCGGCAGGCGTGCCATCGAGCCGTCGTCGCTCATGATCTCGCAAATCACGCCGATGGGCCGGGCACCGGCCAGTCTCACCAGGTCAACTGCCGCCTCGGTGTGGCCCGCGCGTTGCAAAACCAAATCCTCCGGCACCGCCGTCGGGTCGGCCATGACTTGAATCGTGCGCGCGCGGTCGGCGGCGCTGATACCGGTGGTGATGCAGCGAGCCGCATCGACGCTGACCTGAAAATCGGTTTTGAACGTCTCGCGGTTTTGCACCACCATTCGTTCGATCCCAAGTTGCTGCAACCGCTCTGGAGTCGTCGGCACGCAGATCAATCCGCGACCGAACCTGGCCATGAAATTGATCGCTTCCGCCGTTGCCTTTTCGGCGGCCATGATCAGGTCACCTTCGTTCTCGCGGTCGGCATCATCCACCACGATCACCATCCTGCCGTTCCGCAAGTCCTCGAGCACCGCTTCAATCGAATCAAACGCCTGCTTCATTTGTTGCGCCTGAATTTAACCGCCGCCCCGTCAACTGCCAGCAACAAAAAGCCCTCGGAGTGTCCGAGGGCTTGCGAGAGGGAGGGAAGCCGCTAGAGCAATTCCTGGATCAACGCGTTGGCCTGCTCCTTCGAGATGCCGGGTTTGCGATAAGCCAGCGGACCGTTGCCGTCATGCAACCCCGGTTCGAGGTCCTCAAGGCTCGGCAGGTCGGTGCGTTTCCAGAAAAGGCCGATGGGGATTTCGTCGCCCCACTGGTAGCCGCGCTCGATCGCCTTGTTGAAGTCGGCCGGGTTGTGGCCCTGTTCTTCGAGAATTTTCACGCGTGGATTAAACCATTGATACGTGTTGTCCTTGTTGTAGGTGACGCAGGGGCTGAACACGTCCACCAGCGCAAAACCGCGGTGCTGGATGGCGCCCTTGAGGATTTCCACCATGTGCTTTTGTTTCCCGCTGAAGGCGCGCGCCACATAGGTCGCACCGCCCACGATGGCCATGGGAATGGGATTGATGGGATTTTCCACGCTGCCATGGGGCGTGGTCTTGGTTTTCATTCCCTTCACGCTCGTCGGCGAGACTTGTCCCGTGGTGAGGCCGTAAATCTGGTTGTCCATGACGATGTAAGTCAGGTCCACATTGCGGCGCATGGTGTGGACAAAGTGATTGCCGCCGATTCCGTAACCGTC
>QHPW01000031.1:0-1748 GCA_003219675.1 Verrucomicrobiota bacterium | reverse complement strand
TTCGTGGTTCCCCAGTTTCGCCCCGGTCGCCACCGCGAGCGAACGGCCATGAAGGGTGTGCATCCCGTAAGCATTGATGAAGCCCGGCAGGTTTGAAGAACAACCAATGCCGCTGACCACCAGAACCTGGTGCGGTTTGAGCCCCAACTCGAAAAGCGCTGTCTGCAAGGCGGAGAGAACGGAAAAATCACCGCAACCCGGACACCAGTCGGGATGTATCTTGCCTTTGTAGGTATCCCTGGTGAGTTGACCGGGTTGGGCGGCCGGTGGGGAAGCGGGGGGCGCGGTCTCGACTGCGGTGCTCATAGTTTTCTTAAACGACGACTTCGTGGGCGGGGACGGAAATTTCTTTCCTGCCGGCGAGCTGTTCCTTCACCGCGTTGACGATGTGATGCGGCATGAACGGTTCGCCGTCGTATTTGCGGATGTGGCCCTGCGCGGCGAAACCGGTCTCGGAGCGGAGATAGCGCGCGAATTGTCCGCTGTAGTTGTTCTCAACGATGATGACCCTTTTGCTCCGGGAAAGGATCCGCGCCACTTCCCCGCCGTGAAACGGCACAATCCATTTGATGTGAAGCTGGTTCGCAGCCACCCCTTCCTCGCCCGTCAGCTTTTCCACGGCCTCACGAATCACCCCTTCGGTCGAACCCCAGCCGACCAGGGTCACCTGTGCGTTCTCCGGTCCGACGAGTCTCGGCGGCGCGATGTCCGCCGCGGCGTTTTGCATCTTTCGCGCGCGCTTCTCCACCATCATCCGGCGCTTCGTCGGATTGGTGAACTCGTCGCTGATGAGCGTCCCATCTTCGTCATGCTCGTCGGTGGCGGCGATGTGAACGTGACCCGGCACGCCCGGCACGGCGCGCGGTGAGATGCCGCTCCCGGTATTGCGGTAGCGCAGGTAGGAGTTGTCATTGTAGCCGCCGTAAGGGTTTTCCGTTTCCCCGTTGCCGTTGGGCAGGATCAGTTCGCCTCGGTCAATCTTCACATCGAAATTGAGGTCCGAGGGGTCAACGCTGGCGGTCCCCTCGGAGATCAGCAAGTCCGCCAGGACCAGACCCGGGCATTGATATTTGTCGCAGAGATTAAAAAGTTCCGGGATGGTTCGAAACAGGTCGAGCTGATTGGAGGGCGCAACGATGAGCCGCGGAAAATCCCCCTGCCCCGCCCCGAGCACTTGCCACAGGTCGCCTTGCTCGGTCTTGGTCGGCACCCCCGTGGCTGGCCCGGCCCGCTGGACGTCCACGCACACGACTGGCGTCTCGATCATGCCGGCCATGCCGATCGCTTCGGTCATCAGGGCAAAACCTCCGCCGGAAGTGGCGCACATCGCGCGGCACCCGGTGTGTCCCGCTCCAATAACCATGTTCATGACGCCGATTTCGTCCTCCACCTGCCGCACCATGATGCCCAACTGTCGCGCGTGCGCCGCCATCCACATCAGCACGCCGGTGGACGGGCTCATCGGATAGGCCGCGTAAAACTTGACACCGGCGGCAACCCCGCCCATCGCTGTGGCCTGGTTGCCCGTGAGGATCGCCTGCGGCCGGGAAAGCCTGGGCGCTTTGAAAGGAAACGGCTTGAAATTCTGCGCGGAGTAATCATAGCCGGCCCGGGCAATGCCCACGTTTTCAGCAACGACAGCGTCACCCTTCTTCTTGAATTGGCGGGCGATGACGGCTTCGAGCGGTTCGGATTCAATGCCCAGCATCTGCAACGCGGCGCCAAGTGCCGCCGTGTTGGCGGCGAGT
>QHPW01000476.1 GCA_003219675.1 Verrucomicrobiota bacterium | reverse complement strand
ATCGCGTCCTTCACGCTGGCGATTGCGGCAGGGGCGTCACCGGTTGAGGCCGCGATTTTCTCGAATCACGCGGCGGGGGTGGTCGTGGGCAAAGTCGGCACCGCCACGGTGTCGTCGGAGGAACTGCTGGCGAGTTTCAAAAGCAAGGAATGAATGGCTCAAAGCCATGCGGCCCTTCGGGCGATCCGCAGACTTCCGGGGAAGTGCCAACGCGGTTGGCATTGCGGGCGTCACCTTCCCCCTCACCCCAGCCCTCTCCTCCCTCCGCAGTGCTGCTTCAGCCTGCCGCCTGCAGGATTCCGACTGGAGTGCGGAGCACAGGTCCATGCTCAACGGGACTGCTACGGAGGACGGGTCCCTCGGGGAGAGGGAGAATCCTGCGCTGGCTTTCAGCACAACCCAGCGCGCTGTCTGCCCGACGACCTTCCCGAACAACCGAACCTGCCGCCGGCTGTTCCCTCTCCCCGTGGGAGAGGGTCAGGGTGAGGGGAACCGGCTTGCCGTTCGACATAGCGACTCGGACCCTTCCCGAAATTGTCGAACTTCGCGAGTCCTCCGGCAGAGCCGGAGGTTTCCCATGACAATGAACCGCGCCGTCTTTCTGGACCGCGACGGCACCATCGTCGAGGAAAAGGACTATTTAAGCGGCCCGGACCAGGTCATGATTCTTCCCGGAGCTGCGGAGGCGCTGAAACGATTGCAGAACGGCGGGTTCAAACTCTTCATCGTGACGAACCAATCGGGGATTGGCCGCGGATACTACACGATGGAAGACATGCACCGCGTGAACGCTCGTTTGCTGGAGGAATTGGGCCGCCACGGCGTGCGTATCGAGAAAATTTACTTTGCGCCCGAAGCGCCGGAACAACCGAGCCGCGGCCGCAAACCATCGCCGCAGTTTCTCTTCGACGCGCGCGACGAATTCGGCATCGACCTCGCGCAAAGCTACATCATCGGCGACAAGCTGAGTGATCTGGAATGCGGCTGGAACGCGGGCGTGAAAAAGAGCATTCTGGTGAAGACGGGGTACGGGGCGGAACAAGAACCCCAATTGGCCGACAAACGCTCAGCCGCCATCGTTGTCGGTGATTTGGCAGCCGCGACGGAGTGGATTCTGGCTGCCGATAACGAAAATGATTTGCGATCAGATTAAGGCAGCTTTTGCCGGCTTGCCTGGGGCGCAAAGCCAGGTTATCAAGTCAATGCCATGAACGCGGTCACTCTCAAAGCGCACTACGACGGCAAGCACATCTGCCTGGATGAACCGTTCGAGCTTGCTCCGAACACTCCCGTCCTCGTCACTATTCCGCAGCCGGATGCGGCAGAAAAGGACCGGGCCGAGTGGTTTGCGCTCGCCAAAGCGGCCTTTGCGCGGGCTTACGGGGATGAGGAGCCGGATTACTCCAACGCTGTGATTCTTGAGCGGCCTTCAGAATGAAGGAAGGCGACATCGTCCTGGCATCTTTCCCACAGGCTGACGGCCGGACGAAAAACCGGCCAGCCCTGGTGTTGCGCGAAATCCCCCCGTTCAACGATTTGCTCGTTTGCGGCATCAGCACTCAATTGCCACACTATGTCGGCGAATTTGATGAAATGATTTCCGCGGGTGATTCCGATTTCCCAACCAGCGGCCTCTTGCGGAATTCGGTAATCCGACTCGGTTATCTCCTGACGCAGCCGCGCGGTGACTTCGTTGGAAAAATCGGAAGCATCTCACGAGAACGGCACCTCAAGCTTCTCGCGCGATTGGGCAACTTTTTGCCGCGGTTGTCGCCTCCACCGAAAAAGATATTCGGCGTCATCCCCGCCCGCTATGCCTCGACCCGGTTTCCCGGCAAGCCGCTCCAACCTGTCGCGGGCAAGCCGCTCATCCATCACGTCGTCGAGCGATGCAAACTGGCGAAGTCGTTGAGCGAAGTCATCGTCGCCACGGATGACGCGCGCATACAGGACGTGGCGCGGAAGTCTTGTCGAGTCGAGATGACGCGCGCCGATCATCCCAGCGGTTCGGACCGCATCGCGGAAGTCGCCGCGCGTTGCGCTTGCGACGCAGTCGTGAACATCCAGTGCGATGAACCGTTGATGGATCCGGCGGTGATTGACGCCGTGGCCGCTGCGCTCAGGGACCACGAAATGTCCACGGCCGCAACGCTCATCCAGGATGCGGCGGAATACGAGAACCCGAACGTCGTAAAAGTCGTTGTCAATTCCGCCGGACACGCTTTATATTTTTCCCGGCGCACGATCCCGTGTCTGCGTGATGCCGCCAGTGGTTCGGCTGTCGAACAGTTGGCGGCGTTTCCTTTTTTGAAACATCTGGGCATTTACGGTTACCGGCGAGAGACCTTGCTGCGGCTGGTGAAGTTTCCGGTTTCGCCGCTTGAAGCCGCGGAGAAACTCGAGCAGTTGCGCGCGCTGGAAAACGGGATTCAAATCGCTGTCGTGCGGGTGAGTTACGACAGTGTGGGCGTGGATACGCCCGAGGACGCGGCGCGGGTGGAAAAGATTCTGTTGAACCACAGATGAACACGGATGGACACAGATCTGACAGGGCAACTGCGACGTTGGACCAGTTCCTCATCTGTGTCTATCTGTGTCCATCCGTGGTTAAATTCTTTCTTGAATGAAATACATTTTTGTAACGGGCGGTGTGGTCAGTTCGTTGGGCAAGGGCCTGACGGCGGCTGCGCTGGGCACGTTGCTGGAGAACCGCGGGTTGAAGGTCGCGCTGCAAAAGTTCGATCCTTACCTCAACGTCGATCCCGGCACCATGAGCCCGTACCAGCATGGCGAAGTCTATGTGCTCGACGACGGCGCGGAG
>QHPW01000474.1:3664-8859 GCA_003219675.1 Verrucomicrobiota bacterium | reverse complement strand
GACTTCGATTCTCAGGCTGCTTAGAACCTGGCTGATCGGCACAAGTCGTTCCTCGCGCTTGTCCAGACGCTGCACGCGCGCGCGAACGGCGTCCCCTTCCGCCGACCCCAATTTGATCGTCCACTTTGCGCCCAGCTCCACAGCACGCTTGAACTGCTTGTCCGTTTTGGCGGGCGCCAACGGATAGTCAACGGTCAAACCCGCCGTGCGCAAATCCTGAACCAGCTTCAGGCTGTCGCCGCGCAACGCCTCATCTTCAATCAGGCAAAAGGCATCGAGTTGCGCGTCCAGTTTCGGGAGCAGCCCGCGTTCTTTGAGCAGCTCGGTCAGCACCACGTCCCCCATGCCGAAGCCGAGCCCGGGCATATCCACTTTCCCGCCGGACATAAGCTTCACCAGGTTGTCATAACGGCCGCCGCCGGCGATGGCGCGGAACTCGCCTTTCTTATCAAACGCCTCGAAGACCGGACCGGTGTAGTAGGCCAGGCCGCGAATGACGTTGTAGTCAATCTTCACGAAGTCGCCGAGGCCGCGCGCCGTGAGGTTCCGGAGGATCGCGTCGAGTTCCCCGGTCGGTTTCGCCGCGGCGATAAACTCGTTCACCGCGTCGAGCGAGGAACCGAGCGCCTTCAGTTTGGCGTCGCTCCGCGCCGGGTCCTCCCGCTCCAGTTTGTCGATGATCTGGTAAAACTCGCATTCAGTGGCACTCCGCACTCCACGTTGAAAGAATTCGTGCCACGCGTTGCGGCTGCTGAGGCGAATGACAAAATCGTCGGCCGTCAGCTTAAGCGCACGCAGCAAGTCAATGAGCAGCGCGATCAACTCGGCGTCGGCGGCCGGGTCGGTCTCGCCGAAAATATCGGCGTTGAACTGGAAGTGTTCGCGCAGCCGGCCTTTTTGCTGGCGCTCGTAGCGGAAGAGTTGCGGAATGGCGAACCATTTAATCGGCTTTTTGTAATTGCGCGCGTGCGCGGCGACCATGCGGGCGAGCGTGGGCGTCATTTCCGGTCGCAACGCCACGGCGCGCTCGCCTTTGTCCGTGAAGTTGTAGAGTTGGCCGACGATTTCGTCGCCGCTTTTGACGGTGTAGAGTTCGAGCGGTTCGAGCGGCGGGCCGTCGTATTCGCGAAAGCCGTAGCGGCGCGCAACCTCGCGCCAGGTGTCAAAAATGCAATTCCTCACGCCGGCGCTCCAGGCATCCGGCTGCGGGAGCGGTTCGGGATAAAAATCGCGGAAACCCGGCAAACGTTCCATGCCGGTATTGAGCCACAAAGGGGCGCAAAATGCACCAGAAAGAAAAGCGCGCCACGAATTTCAGGAATGAACGCGGAGGGAAGAAAGCGACAGGCTGTTCGGCGGGATGTCGAACACAGCCCGCGAGACGCGGGCGCTGTCTTTCCGAAGAAAGCGCCCGAAAAGACGGCATCAGGGCTTGGGTTGAGCGGAGGGTTGCGCGCCGCCGTCGGGCGTGAGTTTGAGCACGGCTTCGCGCATTTCTTTTCCAGGCTTGAATTTCACCACAGCCCGCGGCGGGATGCGGACGTCGTTTTCCGGAGCATTGGGATTGCGGCCGATCCGGGCCTTGCGCACTTTGACTTCGAAGACGCCGAAGTTTCGCAGTTCAACTTTTTTCCCCTGAGCAACAGCTTCAGCGATGTAATCGAGAGTTTTTTGGACCACTTCGAGGACGCTTTGCTGAACCAGGCCGGTCTCGTTGCTGATGCGGATTACGAGGTCACGCTTTGTCATAGGACATTTAGGGTTGGTTGTTTCGCTGCCGGGCTATGTGACGCAAGGTATAACCCGCGTAGTCGCAACGGTCAAGCCAGTAATCCTGGCGCTCTTAACTCTCAATCACGTTGATTTCGACCGGTTCCACTTTGATTCCATGGCGCTCCAGCCATTTGATGGCCGCTTTAACTTCGCTGCGCCGGCCTTCCAGTTCGAGGCAAACCACGCCGATCTCATCGGTCACACTGGCCTGCCGAACGTTGGTGACGACTTCAAATTTGTGTCCCAATTGCCACACCACCGGCGTGGTAATCAGTTTGGGCGGATACATCAGCCACAAGCGCGTCTTTTGCGGCTGTGTGTTGTCCGTGGCCGCGGCGGATTTGGTTCTTTTTGCGCCCGGCATGATTCCTAGCCGCCGGCAATCGCCGGAATGATGCTGACTTCGTCGCCGTCGTTGACCGGCGTCTGCTGGTCCTGCAGGAACCGGATGTCCTCTTCGTTCACATAAACATTCACAAACCGACGCACTGCGCCGCTGTCGTCGAGCAAACGTTCTTTGATGCCCGGATAGCGCGTCTGCAGCTCGGCAATCGCCGCGCCCACCGTGCCGGGGTTGACTTCGACGACTTCCTCGTTGTTCGTCAGTTTGCGGAGTGGAGTCGGGATTCTAATTTTCGCGGCCATAATCACACATGTTCACACATTGGCAGTGGACCGGGTCTCCGCATCGAGCAACGCCTCGAACTCACGCAGACTCGGTTTGATCTCGCGAGTGCGGCCCACGTGGCCAGCCACCGCGTCGATCGTCTTCAGACCGTTGCCGGTGACGCAGAGCACCACCGAATCATTCGCCGGAATCCTGCCCGAAGCAATGAGTTTCTTCGCCACCCCGACCGTCACCCCGCCCGCAGTCTCGGCGAAAATGCCTTCGCACTCGGCCAACAACCGGATGCCATCGCGCACTTCATCGTCGGTGACATCGTCCGCCGCGCCACCGGTCTCCTTCATGACTCTGAGGGCATAAAAACCGTCCGCCGGCGTTCCGATGGCGAGCGACTTGGCAATGGTGTTCGGTTTGACCGGCCTGAAGAAATCGAGTCCGGCCTTTTGCGCGGTCGAAATCGGCGCGCACCCGGTCGCCTGCGCGCCGTGCAGGCGATATTTCGTTTCGGGCGCGAGGCCGAGTTTTGTGAATTCCTGGTAGCTCTTGTGTATCTTGGTCAGCAGCGATCCGGAGGCCATCGGGACCACCGTGTGCTGGGGAACCCGCCAGGCGAGTTGCTCGATGATTTCAAAGCCCATGCTCTTGGAACCTTCGGCGTAATAGGGCCGCATGTTGACATTCACAAAGGCCCAGCCGTATTTCCCAGCGATTTCAGCGCAAAGCCGGTTCACTTCATCGTAGTGGCCTTTGATCCCGATGACCTCGGCGCCGTAAACCAGCGAGTTCACCACCTTGCCCTGTTCGAGGTCGGCGGGAATAAAGACGTAGGCCTTCAGTCCGGCAGCGGCGGCGTTCGCGGCGACGGAGTTGGCCAGGTTGCCGGTCGAAGCGCAGGCGACGGTGGTGAAACCCAGCTCGCGCGCGCGGCTCAACGCCACACTCACCACCCGATCTTTGAAAGAAAGCGTCGGATAATTGACCGTATCGTTCTTGACCCACAGCTCGCGCACGCCGAGTCGCCGCGCCAGGCGGTCGGCTCTGATCAACGGCGTGAAGCCGACCTCGAAGCCGACGGTCGGTTCGCCCGCCACCGGCAGCAGCTCGGCGTAGCGCCACATCGTCTGCCTTCGCGATTGGATCGTCGACCGGGTGAGCGATGCCCGGATGCGATCGTAATCGTAAAGGACTTCGAGCGGGCCGAAGTCAAATTCGCACACGTGCGTGGCGGCCAGCGGATATTCGCGGCCGCACTCACGACACTTGAGCGCCTTCATGAAACCTGCGTTTTTTTCCATAACCTCATCCTCAGCAGGGATGCGCCGCCCGCGTGTCCCTGTCATTTTGAGGACACGGAGCGCCGAGTCCTCACCCTGTTCGGGGCGACAAAAAACCCCTTCTCATCAGGACGAGAAGAGGTGAAAACGCGCGCTCTTCTCATCTTTCTCAAGCCGCTGGCTTGAGTTGGAATTGGCACCTGGTCATTGAAGTCGCGCTTCAACCGGTTGCCGTGGCGTCGTCGGGCCAGTCCCTCGACCACTCTGAATGAGATCCGTTCCATCAACGGATGCGGATAGATTGATTTTTCCGCCTTCATCTGTCAAATCATTTTTCTGAGCGGATAGCGGTGGTCAGAGCGGTCCCCGCCGGGTGGGCGCGATTGAATGGCCACGATGTGCTCAGGGATCATTCTGCCATGGACCGGTTCCTGATCCTGTTGGCCGGCCGAAGGTTGCGACCCTTCTCGACCTCGCCACAAGGGAAGCAGAACGAATCCGCGTTCCCCCTATAGCAGAATTGAGGCGGCATCTCACCTGCTCAAGGAGGCAGCTCGCCGCGAGCACCTGGGGACATCCTGAGTGACGATGGAGACCCTGAGTTATTTTTAAATGACGCGACCGATAAAAATCCGCCTTGTGAAAGACGCCTCTTTAACCATCGATAACCTGGATTCATCCGGCCGGGCCATGACCGCGGTTGAAAACAAGCCGGTTGCCGACTGCGTCGCACCGGAGGGAGTCAATGCTTCATTCGTGGTCCGACGCCGTGATCGTTCGGGAACCATTCTTCTGGTGGAAGACGATCCGGGGATGCGCGAGCTGATGCGCGACATTTTACGTCGTGCCGGCTACCAGGTCCTGACCGCCGAATCCGAGGCGCAGGCGTTGGCCGTGTGGGAACAGTTCAACCCGAAAATCCATCTGCTGCTGACCGACGTGATGATCCCACATCGGACCACCGGACTGGAACTGGCGAGGAAACTCAAAGGCTCCAAACCGAAGTTGAAGGTCATTTACACGAGCGGTTTCGGCCGTGAAATCTGCGGCGGCGATCCGGAGTTGACGGCTTCCTCGTTCCTGAAAAAACCGTTTACGCCAGCGGAGTTGGTGGACGTGGTTGCCAGGTCGTTGGAACCCAAACCAGGGTTGGTCGGAACTCCGAGCTAACCCCGCCAACGGTCTTGCTCGTCCTCGATTCGTCCTATTGGTTTCGAGGAGGAGGACGATGCAATTTACGGGGACAACCAGCGCTCGCGACGGTCAGTTTTGACTTTGCGCGGACGAATTGCTCGCTTCGTCTGCTCCGCGCATCGCCAGCCCAATCAACCCTGGTCCAGGCCTCGTCGCCGGGCAAATGACGATCAGTCCAGCTTTGATTCCAGGTATTCGACCTCTTTCCGCACTTGCCTGGTGAGCCGGTGATAGATGAGGTAAACCTGCAGCACGCTCACGCCCATCTCCTTCGCCACCTTGGTCGCCGGCCACTTGCGCACCGCATAGAGATCAAAAACCTGGTAGTG
>QHPW01000474.1:0-3587 GCA_003219675.1 Verrucomicrobiota bacterium | reverse complement strand
TTTTGCGGCACTCCGCGTCCCAGAGCGCCTCCTGACTGGAATCGTCCGGAATCCTTTCGATCGGGGGCGTGTCGTCCGCGAGGCGAGACGAGGCGGCCCGGCGCACGGATTCGGGCGGCCGTTTGTGAAACTGATCGGCGATGCGCCAGCGGGTCAGCTTCAGCAGCCAGGCCTTGAAGGTGCCACGTTCCGGATTGGACTCGAATTGATGGATGGTCTTCGCGACGCACAACAGCGTCTCTTGCTCCACCTCACTCGCCTCCTCCTCGGTGAGGCCGGACTGCATCGCGAATCCCCGGATCAGTCGGGAGTAGGTCCGGGCGAAATCTTCCCAGCTCGCCTGATCGTCCCAGTTCTTCAACCGCCCGAGCAGGCTGGCCCGCGTCGGAATCGAATCATTACTCGACTCACCCATGACAGAGCCATCAGTCATGCACACAAAACGGTTCCTGCGCGAGCAATCTTTCAAAAAAGTGCGCCACCAGACGGCAACCTTGCTTCCGAATCGACTCCACCCCGGGTCCAGGCGGTTTCGCATCGCCAAAACGTTGAGCCAGCCGGCACGCCGATTCAGCGCGGTTTGCGCGCCCGCCGGTGAAATGGCTTTGCGCGAAAGCGTTTCTGTTTTAACCTCGTCAGGCAAAGGCCCGTTTATGCAAACGGTTCAACTGGGTAAAAGTTCGCTCACGGCCAGCCGGCTCGCGTACGGCTGCTGGCGCATTGCCGGAACCGGGGAAGCCGCCAAAGTCACGCCGGAGGCCGAGGCCGGCGGCCGCAAGGCGGTGGCGGCCGCGTTTGAGATGGGCTACACGCTGTTCGATCTCGCTGACATTTATTGCGAGGGCGTCTGCGAAAGAATTTTCGGACAGGCGCTCAAAGAAGTTTCGAGCATGCGCAAACGCGTATTGATCGCGACCAAATGCGGCATTCGAAAAAAGGGCGATCCGAACCCCGACTCACCCTATCGCTACGATTTCAGCGCAGAGCACGTGGTCCGCTCGTGCGAGCAGTCGCTTAAAAGGCTCGGCGTCGAAACGATCGATCTTTACCAGTTGCATCGGCCTGATTACCTGGGCGATCCCGAGGAGGTGGCGGACGCGTTCAGCAAATTGAAAAAATCGGGCAAAGCGCGCGAGTTTGGCCTGAGCAATGCACGACCGTCGCAGGTCGACGCGCTGCAAACGGCCTGCCCCATGCCGCTGCTGGTCAACCAGGTGGAAATCAGCCTGGCCAGGCTCGACTGTTTCCACGACGGCACCCTGGACCAGTGCTTGATGGAAAAAATCACGCCCATGGCCTGGAGTCCGCTGGCGGGCGGCCGGCTCGCCGACAACGGCCCGATTGATTTGCAAACACCCGACCACGCGCACCGCATTCACGTGCGCGAAATCCTCGACCTGGTGGCGCGAGAACGCGGCGTGACCCGCAGCGTCGCCGCGCTGGCCTGGCTGCTCAAACATCCGGCGAAAATCATTCCCATCGTCGGCTCCACTCATCCCGAACGCATCCGCGACGCCATCAACGCCACGGAAATCGAGCTGACCCGCGACGAATGGTATCGGCTTATGGAGGCCGCTTGCGGCCAACGCCTGCCTTGAAATCGTCACCATGAGCGACACACCCACGCCGGCCCAGCTTGGCTTTCGCATGCCCGCGGAATGGGAGCCCCACGCCGGCACCTGGCTCACCTGGCCGCGCCCCGACGGCATCAGTTTTCCAGACCGATATTTTGATGTGCCGCCGGTTTACGCCAAATTCATCCAACAGCTCGTCCAGGTCGAAGAGGTGAATATCAACGTCTGGGACGCCGACATGGAAAACTGGGTGCGCGAGTTGTTGGCGGACCAGCATGTTCCGCTCGAACGCGTCCAGTTCCACCACTTCCCCGCTTACGAACCGTGGTGCCGCGATCACGGCCCGGTTTTCCTGGTGCGCGACAACAATGGCGTCCGCGAGCGCGCCGTCGTCGATTGGCGCTACAACGCCTGGGGCGGCAAGTATTCCCCCTTCGATCTGGATGACATCATTCCGCAACACGTTTCCCACCTGCGACAGCTCCCCATGTTCTCTCCGGGAATCGTCATGGAAGGCGGCGCCATTGATGTCAACGGCTGCGGCACATTGCTCACGACGGAATCGTGCCTGCTGAATCCGAACCGCAATCCGCACCTCACCCGGGAGGAAATCGGACAATCCCTCCGCGATTACTTCGGTGTCACAAACGTCCTCTGGCTCGGCGAAGGCATCGCGGGCGACGACACCGATGGCCACATCGATGACCTGGCCCGTTTCGTCGATGCGACGACGATTGTGGCGGTCGTCGAAGAGGACCCGGCGGACGCCAACTATCAGGTGTTGCAGGACAATCTGCGGCGTCTGCGCGGCATGCGCGACCAGGACGGCAACATTTTTCGCATCGTCCAATTGCCGATGCCCAGCGCAGTCGAATACCAGGCTCAGCGGCTTCCCGCAAGTTACGCCAACTTTTACATCGCCAACGGCATCGTGATTGTGCCGACCTACCGCGACCCGAATGATTCCGAGGGACTGACCATTTTACGCAGGGTGTTTCCAAACCGGCGCGTCATCGGAATCGACTCGACCGATCTGATCTGGGGCCTCGGCTCGTTCCACTGCATCAGCCAGCAGGAACCGGCGTGAGGCACTGTCTATGGCCGCGTCCACGGCAGAGAACTTCAGGGCGTTCATCGCAATTGCACTCGAACCGGCGCTGGTTACGGAACTCCAGAAACTTCAGCGACAACTTCAGGCCGAACTGCCGGAGGGCGCCGTTCGCTGGACCAAAGCCGAACAGCTTCATCTCACTCTCAGATTTCTCGGAAAAGTTTCCGGAGAAAACCGGGACAGACTTACCACGGCGCTCCACTGCGCGTGCGACGGAACCCGGTCCTTTCAACTCGCGCTGCAGGAGATCGGTTGCTTTCCGAACACCAGGAATCCGCGCGTGGTCTGGGTCGGCATTCGCGGCGACCTGGACCCCTTGCGCAGACTTCAGCAGCGAATCGAACTGGAGACCAGGGAATTTGGCGACTCCAGCGAAGAACGAACCTTTCAACCGCACCTGACGGTCGGCCGCGTCAGAATCTTCGGGAAAGAGGCGCGCAGCGTGGGCGAGACCGTCGAACGCGCAACCGTTCCCAACCTTGGCGTCTGGATGGTTCGCCGGATTGGCCTGGTGCAAAGCACGCTTGCGCCGCAAGGCGCGCGTTACACAACGCTGGCCAGCATCAACCTCATGGACGACAGCGCCGAATCTCCCCTCTCCCCGCCCGCTCCGTGAAAATCCCAGCACCCCGAACACCCATGAACCTTCTGGGAAGACATCGAACGTCCCGCTCACCCGGACCATGAACGGTGGGGCGAGACTCCGTCGAGCCCTGATCCGTCCATTGGAGGTCAGGGCTCGACGGAGTCTCGCCCCACCGTTTGCCGTGCATTTCCAGGTCCTTCCACTCCGGAGGTGAAGGGGGCTGAAGCCCGCGCCCCATGACTCATTTCCTTTCTACGATAGTTATTTATTCCAGGCTTGACCCGCCCTGGCCGGCCCGTTTACCTTGCCCTCGATG
>QHPW01000475.1 GCA_003219675.1 Verrucomicrobiota bacterium | reverse complement strand
AACCCGACGAGAAAGATATCCACCGCCGCCAGGAAACCGATTTCCCGACCTTCCCGTGCATCCCATAATCTCACTCCTTCCGCTACCGGATAAGCCAGGAGCCATCCCTGTGCCCCGAAAACCGCAGTACCGCCCGAAGCGGTCAAACTGTTGGCCCCTTCTTGTCGCTCACGAACAGTACGCAAGCCGTGGCTGGCGTGCTCCCCATTTAGCCTCGGTTTTCCGGATCAATAACTCTCGACCGAGAATAGAGAACTGCTCCAATCGCGCTTCGTTTGGCGCTCCCGGTAGGGAGTATTCGCCTCATATAGCTTTAAGCGCGCCTCGCGTTCCTTGGTCAGCGATGTATCCGGTTGCAAAGCTATGGCTTCTTTCTGAACGCTGATCGCTTTTGCGAATTGTCCTGCTTCAGCGTGGGCAGCAGCCAACGTATCGAGGAACATCGGGTCTTTACGATTAGTTGCCGCGACCGCCTTGTCCGCGTACGCCACGGCGGCCGTCCCATCCCGTACGGCTGGATCTTCGCAAGTAGCCAGGAGCCAGGCGCCGTTGTTCAGAACTAGAACGTCGCCGCCTTCGGCTGCCTCACGATATCGCGCAACCTCCAGGCGAAACCATCGGGTCAACTCAGTTTTCCATTGGGCGACCTGCTCGGAGCGTTCCGTGGCTTGGTAAAGCGATACCAGGCGCTGAATCGTTTCTTTGAGCCGCGTCTTGCCTGCCGCGGGAATCTTGTCTTCGCGTTGCTTCATGCCCTCGTAACCGGAAAGCAGCAGCGGCTCTGCTTCGCCATACTTTTTCTGCCCCAGCAAGCAGCCGCCCAGCGCGCTCTGCGCATTGAAGGTCAGCCAGTCGTCGGGAAATTTTTTTTCGCGAATCGCCAGGATTTCACGAGCCAGTGGTTCCCCTTCGATGAACTTCTCGCGGTCCAGCAGAATTGCGACCAAGCGAGCTAGCCTGGGGTCATCGGCCGGCAGCCTTTTGCGCAAGTTTTCGAGCCACTCGCCATAGGAATCCTTATTCTGAACTACGAGCGTTCTCACAAGGTTAAAGACAACGTCAACATGCTCGTTCGGAGATGTCTCGAGATTCGATTCTTCGAGCACAGCCTGGCGATACCATTGTTCCGCCTCGTCAAGCTTACCCATCCGCTCTAAAACATTGCCGATCCAGTTTGCCCAGCCGCGCTCGAACGAAGGCCGCGTGCTTTGGATCGCAATAGCTGAGCGAGCAGCACTTTCGGCTTCTGCGAGTTTTCCCTCTCTGGTGAGAACGCCGGCCAAGGCCAGGAGGCCATTCCTCAAGACGCCAGGGTTTTCAGGGTACAAGCTTCGCTGGATCGTGAGCGATTCCTTCATCGCCTCTTCCGCCCTGGCTGACTTGCCCTCTTTGAGGAACAGATAGCCAAGCGCCTGGAGCGTCCAGGCTAACCCTTCGGGAGCGTCAACTTCTCGAAAAGTGGCTACTGATTCCATCAAAAGCTTCTCCGCCTCGGCCGTTTTGTCCTGTTTTTCGCGAATACTTCCTAGACGCGAGATCTGCCCTGCTATGTCCGCTCTTTGATCTCCCGGAAGTTTCCGTCGTATGGCCAGTCCTTCCTGCAGCAAAACATCGGCCTCGTCAAGCCAGCCCAATACCTCGGCACGGCGAGCCGACCCTATCGGCACCGGCCCTGTGTCAGACACCCGCCGTTCAAGAACGTACGACAAATCGGTCAACGCATCCGCAAGGTAGGAGTGCCCGGTTGGGAAGAGTCTGCGGCACAAGGCCAAGGCCTCCCGATTCAGCGACTCGGCTTCAAGCGTTCTGTTCTGACGACAGACCGCGCCGGCTACACAAAGGAGCGACTTGGCGACCTCCGGGCATTCATTGCCGAGTGATTTTCTCCAGAGCTCCAATGCCTGACGGTGCAAGGGTTCGCCCTTCGCAAACTCGGCGAGTCGCCCGTACACGTCTCCGATCGTTTGCTGCATTTGCGCGGCAACCAGCGGTTGGTCCTTCAGATCGGTAGCAACACGTTCGGCGGTTCGGTCGAGGATCTCCTGCAGCATCTTCGTGTCGCGCCCGCGCGCCACCGACGGTCCGACCCCGCGGAGCATCTCCTCCAGAAACTTTGCCACCTGCTGACTCCTGACGGCTTCGGTTTGCGTCTGTTGGCGCAAGTGGATCTGCTCGCGTTCCGCTCGCGTCGCGCGAAACGCCTGCCAGGTGCTTACCACGACTCCAACCAACAACACCGCCACCACCGAGGCGCTGGCGGAGACCAAAACCCTGTTGCGGCGAACCAACTTTTGGAACCGATAGAGATTGCCCGGCGGACTGGCCACCACCGGTTCGTTACTCAAGTGCCGCTCGATATCCCTCGCCAAGCCGTTGGCGGTTTCGTAGCGCCGCGCGCGGTCCTTTTCCAGGCACTTCATCACGATCCAGTCCAGATCGCCGCGTAGGAGGTGGATGAGTTCTTTGAGCCGTTGAGAGTTCAGGGTTGAGGGTATCGCGGTAGGGCGCGGCACTCCGTGCGCGCCGGATTTGGGAGGAACAGTGTGCTGCGGCGGCGCGCACGGAGTGGCACGCCCTACCTTGTCGGTGGCCGTCAGCTCTTGCGTTCGCCGTGTGCTCGGTTTGACTGGTTCGACTACGCGAATCACGCGGCGTATCTCGTCGAGGCCAGCCGCCACTAATTCCTTCGTTTCAAACGGTGTCTTGCCCGTCAGCAACTCATACAGCAGCACGCCCAGGCTGTAGATGTCACTGCGCGTGTCGATGTCCAGACCGCCTATTTGCGCTTGCTCCGGACTCATGTAGGCCGGGGTACCGATGAATTGTTCGAAGGCGGTGAAGATGGTATGGTCGGTCAGCCTCCCTTGCGTGGCCTTGGCGATGCCGAAATCAATCACCTTGGGCACCGGCATGCCGTCGTGAGTCGCCACCAGGACATTGGAGGGTTTGATGTCGCGGTGGATGATTCCCTTCTGGTGCGCGTGCTGGATCGCGCGGCAGACCTGGATGAACAGGTCCAGCCGCTGGCGCGTCGTCAGTTGGTTCTGGTCGCAGTAATCGGTGATCTTGGTCCCACCCACAAGTTCCATCACAAAATAGGGCCGGCCAGCGTCAGTGGCGCCGACATCCAACACTCTGGCAATGTTGGGATGATCCATCAGGGCCAGCGCCTGGCGTTCCGCTTCGAACCTGGCCACCACCTGCCGCGTGTCCATGCCCAGCTTGATCACCTTGAGTGCGACCTTGCGGCGAACCGGTTCCTCCTGCTCCGCCATATAGACCACACCACAGCCGCCGTGTCCGATTTCTTGAAGCAAACGGTAACGACCGATGCGGTCGCCGGATTTCTCGGACAGTGAAGGAAAATCGCTTGCAGCACCGCGAAGGCTCTCGGATTCAGCCGGTAACTTCGGATCCTGCGCCGCTGGTTTGGACGGGGATTCCGGATGTTCCTCCGCCTCTTTCAACCCCAATCCCAGCAAGCATTGGGCACAAAATCCCCCCGGGCTATCGGCCGGAATGGCCGTGCCACATTCTCTGCACGTGCTGCCTGAACTCATAACTATTCTTTACAAACGGAACGGCGCGCAAACCTTACAACGCCGATTCAACTGCCGATTACCGAGATGAGGTAGCGAATTTCTTCTTCCACTTCGGCCTCTGAGGAAACCGTTTGCGCGACCTGTTCCCGCAGCAATGCGCCGAAGCGTTGTCGCAAGCGGTGAATCGCAACGTCAATTGCGCCGGCGCTGACCCCTCGTTTGGCCGCCAGTTCCGCGCGGGAGACGTTGCCCTGGCCTCCGGGGAGGAATCCTTGCAATTCATCGAACTGCTCGCGTCGCTCGGACGCGGAATATTCCCGCCGCAGTACGGCCATGGTCCGCTCCAAAACAGCGAAGGCCCAGCGTCGTTCGAACACCGCCTCGGGTGCCAGATGGTCGGC
>QHPW01000030.1:1701-3202 GCA_003219675.1 Verrucomicrobiota bacterium | reverse complement strand
CCGAATGTCGCTTGGCCCAATTGAGCCTTTGCAAAATCGAAAGGGCTTCGAGCACCGTCAAACCGCCGGCCGTCAACGGAGCGGTGCGGACGATGAACGAGCCCCACTTGAACTCCAGCGGTTCCACCTCGCGCGCCCGGTACGCGGCCATATCTTTCGCTGTAACCAGGCCGCCGTGCTTTTGAAATCCCGCCGCGATCTGGCGGGCAATCTCTCCACGATAGAAGGCTTCGACTGAGTTCTTCCGGGCGAGGGTTTCCAGCAGTCTGGCCAGATCGGAACAACAATCTGGCGGAGCCGGGATCCTTGCGCAATTGATTTGCCATCGCGCGGATGCCCCGGGCCAGACCTTCGCTGACGGGAAAACCTTCTTCAGCCAGGCGGACCGCGGGCGCCACCAATTCCCGAAATGATCGCGTGCCGTAACGGTCCAGCGCCAATTGCAAGCCCGCGAGCGTTCCGGGAACGCCCGCCGACAGCCAGCCATGCTCGTTGATATGGCCACGAACTGCCCCGCCTTCGCCGATCGGGAACATGTTCGGCCGGGCGGCAGCCGGCGCGGCGGTGTTGAAGTCGACAGCGGTGATCTTTTTGCCGCTGGCCAGCGCGATCACCATGTGTCCGCCATAGCCGCCGATGCCGCATCCGTTAGGCACAGCCACGCCGGCGGTGAGCGCGGCGGCGACTGCGGCATCGATGGCATTGCCGCCTTCGCGCAGAACCTTGTTTCCGACTTCCGCCGCGCTCAATTGTCCCGCGACCAGTCCGGGCGCGTCCGATTCAGCGGAAAAGGCGATGTTCGGGCCGACTGCGCCGGCCAGCACAAATCGGCCGGTGAGTTTCAACATCTGCCGGCGATTGCACATCCGGGTCATGGCTGTTTTTGTAACTGATTTGATCCGCCGCCCGACTGCGCCGGCCAGCACAAATCGGCCGGTGAGTTTCAACATCTGCCGGCGATTGCACATCCGGGTCATGGCTGTTTTTATAACTGAACGTCAGGACCAAGGCAGGAAAGGCGAAGCAGAACGAAAAGAAGGGTGAGAGGGAGTAATTCTTCCGTTTGTATTTGGAGTTCAAGAACCAGGACGAAGGGGCGGGTTCACGGAGAGCTCGCACGAGCCGAGTGGTGTCTCTGCGGACGAGCGGCGAGTTCCATAAAATAAAACAGCGCGACCGCCAGCCGCGCTTTGAAAATCTTCGACCGCCCTCCAACCTATTGGCGAAACTTCCTGCGATACCCTGCGGCTGCAACCCCGACCAGTAACGCCAACGATCCAAGCGCGAGCGTCCCCGGCTCGGGAACCGCAGTAACTCTTGCTGCAAAGTCATTGGGCACGCCACCGTTGATCTGCAGGGTGTTCCACGTGCCGCTATTTTCCCAGAAATCGTTGAAACTCGAACCCACGGTCGGAGGGGAATAGATGAGGAGGCCGGCCTGATTGATACCAAGGTTGGCAAATTGAATGGTCCACGTAAAAGCGTTAGGAGCGACGACATT
>QHPW01000030.1:0-1609 GCA_003219675.1 Verrucomicrobiota bacterium | reverse complement strand
TTGCCGAAACGGGGAGCGTGATGGTTTCATGCGTCCCGAAGCTGCCCCCGGCGCTGGGTTGAAGTTGGATCGGATCGCTCGTGAAGAAGCTGGTGCCAGGAGCGCCACCTGCGCCGGTGTTGTCGTAGAACCTGATGGTGGCCGTCGCGCTTCCGGCCGCGGCGCCGCTGAAGTAGTAGTAGAAATCAAACCCGGTCACAGTTCGGTCAGTGCCCGACAACGTGATCTCGTCGCCATACTCGTTCGGCGATGCGTAAAAACGGTTCTGATCGCCAGTCGTGTTGTCATAGACTATCGACGCCGCGAATGACAGAGTCGGCACAGAGAACAAAGCGGCGGAAAGGAAGGCAACTTTTGATAAACATGATTTCATATTCTTCTCTTGCCTGTGCAATCGATCATTTGAATACAACCCTCTGCTTTCTCTGATGGAATTATTGAGATTCATCGATTTCAATGCAAATCTTTTTTTCGGTCTTTTTGAACAATTTTCCACGCGCTCATTACGAGGCCTGGTCAAGTAGTTTTACCTATCCCGGTTCACTTAAAGTCTGCATCCTGGATTCTGTCAACGCGGAGAATGAGATGCCCTGTCGAATCAGCGCGGCGGTCAGCCATTTGCCGGCAGTACTCGCGATCTGTTATTGGCTGACTACGCGGAAAAAGCTTTGGCTCCCTCCTGGCGCGGGAAGCGTGAGCGTGGTGTTGGTGAAGGGTGCGCCGTAATTGACCCAGCTGCCTGTCGTCAAACTCGGCCGCACTTGAAGCTGCAAGGGGGGTATCCCACCGGAAACCCTGAACGTGAGGTCTCCGTTGGCGAGCGAAAAGGAGACAATGCTTACCGGCACCGCCTGGAGCGTGGCGCCGAACCGGCCCGCGAAGTCGCTGGGTACGGAACCGCCATTGATCAGGAATGTGCTCCATGCGCCTCCGGCATTTTGCCAGAAATCGTCGGGACTCGATCCCACGGTTGGAGGGCCATAAACCAGGAGGCCCGCCTGATTGGCCCCGAGATCCGAGAATCGCACAGTCCAGGTAAAAGAATCCGGAGCGATCAGGCCCGCTGCGGCGCTGAAATTGATGGTCTGCCGCCGGTACCCAGGATTCAGCGTGATGGGATCGCTGGTGAAAAAACTGGTGCCAGGCGCGCCTCCTGGACCGTCATTTTTGTAAAATCTGATCGCGGCCGTCGCACTTCCCGCGGAAACACCGCTGTAATAGTAGTAAAAGTCAAACGCAGTCAGGACGCGGTTTGCCCCGGAGAGCGTGATCTCGTCGCCATATTCCGAAGCGGATGGATAGTAAAGTTGATTTCCGCTGCCATCGGCGACTGGAACGGCGGTGTTGTCATAAACGATGCTCGGCGGTACGACTTGAACCGTGGCCCCAAACCGGGCGGCGAAGTCACCGGGCACCGAACCGCCGTTGAGCTGAACTGTGCTCCATGTCCCGCCGGCATTCAGCCAAAAATCGTCAAAGCTTGATCCCACCGTCGGGGGGCCATAAACCAGGAGACCCGCCGCATTGGCGCCGAGATTCGAGAACTGAACGGTCCAGGTAAACGTGACGGGTAATGCCAGGTTCGAAGCGGTGTCGAAGCTAATAGTCT
>QHPW01000129.1 GCA_003219675.1 Verrucomicrobiota bacterium | reverse complement strand
ATCCTTCGCCGCACCCTCCACATGTGCGATGACGACGGAACAAGGTGGCGCAAAAATAAACCGCCAGTATCGCCAGCACGAAGTGGAGCAGATGCGAAATGATGGCAAGAGCTTCCATAGTGGCCTAGACAAGGAAGAGACTCCCATCGCGCTTCCGCGATTTGACGCTGTGGAGAATCGCTCCGTACCACGCGACAACGATGACCGATCCGACCGCAAGCGCGATACCGTCCCCGCGCAACATTCGACCACGAATCCAATCCTGGAGCGTATTCCGCGGTCAAAAAATCCGTCCCCCACACTCAAGGTGCATGACGACGCCGAACGCCGGAGCCTCCAAATTCAACAGGAGGTAGGTGCCGGTGGAAAACCAGTTGAATGTCGGGCGTTGGAGAAGGGGGAAAACATTCAACTTCCAACATCGAACATCGAACATCGGACGGTTTGGGGCGGGCCGCCGCAAACCGCACGCGAGTCGCGCGCGCTCCCCGGAGTCTTGAATTCGCGTGATTCGCGCTATTCGCGGATAAAAGCGGGAGGATTAGGGCTCGCCTCACCAGCAGAAGGGGAAAAACCTCCAAGCTCCAACCTCCAACGTGAGTTCCCGGTCATTGTCGCGACGGCTCATACCAGTCGCCGCGAAGCCAGTCGGCGATAAGACCGATGGCGTGGTCGTCGAGGACCTTGTCCGCGCCAAAGGCGGGCATGCGGTCGTTGCGTTTGCCGTAGAAACGCGCGTGGGCCGGGTTGGAGATGAAATCCACGAGCCAATCGCGCGAGCCGTAGCCGGTGAGGTCGGGGGCGGTGGCATCTTCATCCGGCTTTTGGAACTGGTGGCACTCGGTGCAGCGCATGGTCTCGCTCGCAATCCGCGTTTTGCCTTCGGCGATGAGGGCGGCCTCGCGCCGGTCAGGGTCGCGTTGCGAGTTGAGGCCGGCCTCGGCGGAGAGCGCGGCGATGACTTTTTTGAGTTGCTCCTTTTGTTCGTCAGAAAAAGCGCCGACGTCTTTTTTGATAAACTTCACCATTTTGCCGTCCTTGAATTTGGTTCCGCCGAAATAGTGCGGGCTGTCGATGCGTCGCGGGTCGAGCAGGCCGGCGAGCCATTCGCGGGTGGCAAAACCTTTGAGATCCGAAGCTTCGGGCTGGTCCGTAATCGGGTTGCCCATGGCGTCGTGGCCGTCGTAGCGATGGCAACTGGCGCAGTTTTTGGCGAACAGTTTCGGGCCCTGGGTGAGCGGATCGTTGCGCAGGAGGGTGACCGCGCCTTCGCGCGGGATGCCGCTGGAGGATTGGGCCAGGACCTTGACGCGTTCGGCGTTGCGCCGGGCTTCTTCGACGGCGGTCTTGTAAGCGGGGTCGCGCTTGTCCTTGGTCATGGCGAGGAAAGTCAGGAAGATGATTCCGGCCAGAAGCGAGCAGGACAAACCGACGTTGAAACCATGGCCCAGCCTCCACCGGCCGATGATGGGCATGAGAAAGATGATCAGCATGATCAGGCCGGGGATGACGATGGCGCCCCAGATCTCCGTGCCGCCCGGGAAGAACTTGAGGAACTCGAACAGGAACAGAAAATACCATTCGGGCCGGGCGGCGGAGTAGGTCTCCGAGGGATCGGCGGGCGCGGCGAGTTCCGCGCCGAGGTCTTCGCCGGTGTGGAAGAGCCACGGTCGCAGCACCAGAAACAACACGGTGGCCAACACCGCGAGACAAGCGACGGCGTCGTTGAGCACCTGGTCGGGCCAGAAATATTCGTCCGGTTTGCGTTTCGGGTCCTTGGCGGTGATCCCGTGGCGGCGGAACAGGAAGATGTGCCAGACGACCAGCGCAATCACGCACGCGGGCAGCACGCCGGCGTGGAGCGCGAAGAAACGGGTGAGGGTGTAATGCCCGTAATCCGCGCCGCCAATGACGAGTCGCTGCAGCGCCTGACCGACGATCGGGACGATGCCCATGATGTTGGTGGCGACTTTGGTGGCCCAGTAGCCTTTCTGGTCCCAGGGCAGCAGGTAGCCGGTGAGCGAGAGGGCCAGGACGAGCAGAAGCAGGCCGAGTCCGAACCAGAAGTTGATTTCGCGCGGGGCTTTGTAGGCGCCGTCGATGACCACCTGCATCAGGTGCAGCACCAGCAGCACGTTCATCACCGAGGCGGTGAAGTGGTGGATGCCGCGCAGCAGCCAGCCGCAAATCATCTCGTTCTGAATGTAAAAAACGCTTTCCCACGCCGTCTGCGAACTCGGACTGTAGGACATCCAGAGAAAAAGCCCGGTGACGAACTGGATGGAGAGGCAGAAGACCAGGGTGCTTCCCCAGACATAACGCCAGCGCGCGCCGCCGGGAATATTTTCGTAGAGCGCATACTCGATGATGCGGCGGAAACCGGTGCGACGATCCAGCCAATCGATCAGTGCTTTCATCACGCCGGAATTTTTTCTTTCACCCCGGCGCGGAAGTTCTGGAACCTCACCCAGATCTCGTTTTCATTGCGGATTTCAATCGGCAGTTCATCGAGCCCGCGCGGGCTGGGGCTTTTCGGGTCGGCGATCCTGCCGTCGGCCGCGAAGCTGCTGTTGTGGCAAGGGCAGTGATAGCTTTTCCGGGCCGGCACATAATCGACGAAACAGCCGGCGTGGGGACAGATCACGTTGAAGGCCTGCACTTGTTTGTCACCCAGACGCCGCAAATAAACCGCGCCGACGGGCACGCGCGGCATGCGGTTCCAGGCGTCGGTGTGATCGGCCACGACGGAAAATTTTCGCGGCACGCCGTCTTCGGGCAAGGAGCTGAGCGAAGCGACCAGGACGGCATCGTTGTCCTGCGATTTGCGGCGGAGCGGATCCAGGAACACGATCAGTCCGGAAATGGCCGGGACCAGACCGGTGACGGCCCCGATCAAAACCGCGGAGGCCTTTTTCAGGAAATTGCGCCGGGCAGGTTGCGGCGGGGCGTCACGAGTTTCCATGTCCATGAATAAGTTGCTGACCGGCGGGGGCCGGCGTTGAGTATGACGGATAAGTAGAAGAATTGTTTCAAAAGTAAACTCGAATCGCCCGGAAATTGGGCCGGGGACAGAAAGTCCCCTTGCGGGCCGGGGCGGGGCCGGCGCTTTATCGGGGAATTTTTTCCGTGCTTTTCGGTCGCGCCAAACTTATGTTGCGGGCATGACAATCTGGACCTTGGCGGTGGTGCTGTTCGTCCTTTTTGGCGCGCTGGGCTACGCCAAAGGGGCGATTCGGATGATCTTCCCATTGATTGGGCTGGTGTTGGGCGTGTTTCTGGCCGTGCCGCTCGGGCCGGTGGTCAAAGCGCTGGTCCCGCTGGTGGGGTTGAAGAACCCGATCTGGAGCATTCTGCTGCCGCCGGTCATCGTCTTTTTCCTCATCGCGCTGATTTTCATCATTGTGGGATTCATCGTCCATTGGAAGGTGAGTCTGTACTACAAATACCGCACCGACGATTATCACCGGCTGAGCTGGGAGCGATTGAACAAACGGCTGGGCGTGAGCATCGGGTTGGTCGCGGGCTCGGCGTACACTCTTTTGGTCGGTCTGGTGGTTTACATTCTCGGTTATCTGACGGTCCAGGTTTCCGCGGCCGAGAATGAATCCGGCCTGGTGAAATATCTGAATCAGGCGCGTGCCGATTTGCATTCCACCGGCCTGGACAAAACCGTCGCGGCGTTCGATCCCACGCCTGAGAAATATTATCTGGCGTCTGACATCCTGGGTTTGATTTACCACAATCGGCTGCTGGCGGGCCGGCTTTCGGCCTACCCGGCGTTTCTCCCGCTCGCCGAGCGACAGGAATTTCAGGACATTGCCAACGACACGGAATACCAGAACATGCTGGCGACCCAGGCTCCGGTCAGTCAGGTCATTGATAATCCCAAGACGCAGGCGATCCTCGG
Organism: Verrucomicrobiota bacterium; assembly: GCA_003219675.1. Taxonomy (GTDB): domain Bacteria; phylum Verrucomicrobiota; class Verrucomicrobiia; order Limisphaerales; family AV2; genus AV2. Next base: position 6,896 of record QHPW01000129.1, on the reverse strand, counting down.
CAGCCAGGATATCATCCAGCAACTGCAACAGACCGACTTGAAGGATTTGCTGGAGTATTTGAAGACGGGCGAGTCGCCCAAATTCGCCGACATACGGATTCTCGGGCGCTGGCAACTGGATCCCTACGCCACGTTGCTGCAGGAGAAAAAGCACCGCAGCCGCATGGCGACCGCGGAGATGAGGCTTTTGAAGCAGGAGTTGGAGTTCAAGAGGAACCTGATCCTGGTCGCCACCCCGGACAACAACGTGAAGTTGAAGGGGCCGGACATGGTGGCGCTGATGAAAAAATACATCGGCGAGATGAAAGCCTACATCGAAGGGGGATCGAAGAAGCCGGCGCCGGTCGCGCGCGCGCCTGTTCCCACGACTGCGCAACCGGCCCCGCAGCCCGCCATTTCCCCGCAGATGGCGCAACGGTATGGTTTGAATCGCGGGACACCCTCACCCGCTCCGCCCCGGGCGGTTCCAACGCCGGCCGCAGCTTCCGCCGCCGCGGCAGCCGCGCCTTCGACTCCGCCTTCGCCCGCGGTCATCGCCGCGGAGATCGCGAAGCTGCCGGTGGTTGCCCTGGCGCAGGGAAACTGGAAAGGGGAAGGAGACAAATATGAACTGACGCTCCAGGCGCAGGTCAGCAGCCTCCCTTTCGACGGCGCCAAAAACTCCGCGACGGTCGTGGCCGAGATTAAAGACGGAAGACTTTACCTCACCGCAGCGGAGGAAACGTTCGTGATGGAAAAGTTCTAGCGGACGCTGTAACTGGCCCGCTCGACTTTCAACTGGTTCACGTCAAACAGAAAGCGCGGTGCCGTTCCCGGGAAGGCAGGGATGACGCTGGAGGTGGAGTCGGTCTGTTCGCTCAGCGAACGGACGACTGGAGCGGTGGGCGGCAGCTTGAAGGCCGGTCCGGGCGTCTGCGCGAACCAAGGTGTGTCCAGGGTCGGGGCGTTGCTTTCCTCCGACTCGAGAGATTGCGAGACTCCCAGCCCGATCACCAGCAGGCCGGTGATGACCAAACCGTAGACGCAAGCCAGCACGGGTTTGGCGTCGAGGTCTGGAAACAGCCGCCCCCACAACGAGGTTCGCATGACCAGCCCTTCGGTCTCGATGCGGGCGATGACTTTGTCCGAAAAGTGATTGAAGAAACGGGGCGGCGGCTGCTCGTAACGCTTGAGAGCAAGCAATTGCCTTAGCCGATCAAACTGTTCCGGAGACGGATTCATGGTTATTTCAGATAGTCGGACAGATAAGCCTGCAACTGTTGCCGTGCGTAAAAAAGGCGGGAGCGGACTGTCCCCGTGTTGCAGTCCATAATCTTGCCAATCTCTTCGTGTGACAAACCTTGCACATCATGCAACGTCACGACCAATCTATGGACTTCAGACAGTTTTTGCATTGCCACGTTCAATTTCTCCTGGAGTTCGATCAGGTTGACCTCGCGCCGCGGCGTCTTCTCGGAGATCAACGCGACGAGATCGGCATCATGTTCAGCGTTGAAATCCAGGTCGTTCAGGCTCATGTGGGTTTTATTCTTCCGCTGTTTGAGGAAGTTGATGGTCTTGTTCACCGCGATCCGGTAAACCCAGGTGAAGAAGCTGGAATCGCCTTTGAACGACTTGAGCGCCTGATAAGCCTTGATGAATGTGTCCTGGGCCAGGTCGTTGGCGTCCTCGTGGTTGGCCGTCATGTGGTAAATCGTGGCGTAGATGCGCTCCTGATAGCGCCGCACCAGCTCGTCATAAGCCTCCAGGTCGCCGTTTTTGGCGAGCTTGACCCGTTGCTGCTCTTCCTGCTGATCATTGGCCGGCGGCAGAGCAGCGGGGGGCGCGGGGGCTTTTTCGAGCACGTGGGTGTTCATGGCACAGGTGTTAAACTCCCAAGGCACTCGTTTGTTGCTCCAGAAATCCGGTCAGCGCGATCAAGGCCAGCCGGCTTTCGGTTGCGGGCAGGGGCGCCAGGCAGAGCCGGGCGCTTTCCAGAAACTCATGAATCGCCGCGCGAGATTCGTCCAGAGCTTCGCAGTGATCCAGCAATTCAATCACACTCGAGAAATTCCTGCCGTCCCACGGCGCGATCAATCTCTCCAGCTTTGCGCGGTCGGCGCCGCTGGATCGCTCCAGCGCCACAAGCACCGGCAGGGTCAATTTCCCGTTGGCCAGATCCGTGCCGAGCGATTTGCCGACCAACGCCTCCGACCCGAACAGGTCTAGGCAATCGTCATAAATCTGATACGCCGTGCCCAGCGCCAGACCGAACCGGCGCAAGGCCGCGCGCTCCGCGGGTGTGCCTCCGCACTGACAGGCGCCCAGATCGCACGACAAGGCGAACAACTCGGCGGTCTTCATCTCCAGGATCCTGAAATACTCCTCGCGTGACAACTGGAGCCGCCGCTGCCGATGGGTCTGCAGAATTTCGCCGGAGCAAACGGTTTTGGTCGCCGCCGAAACCGCGCGGCAGATTTCCGTTGTGGGAAAACCCGCGGCCAGTTTCAGCGCGTGCGCGAAAAGGCAGTCGCCGAGCAGAACGGAGATTTGATTGCCCCAGTTTGCGGCGAGCGTCGGCTGCTGCCGGCGCAGCGCCGCTTCGTCCATCACATCATCATGCGCCAACGTGGCCAGGTGGACCATCTCGATGATCACCGCCACGGTGACGAGGCTGTCATTGGGTTTGCCGACCGTGCCGGCGCTCAAGGCCACGAGCGCCGGGCGCAACTGCTTGCCTTGATTGGTCAAGGCGTATTGCGCATAAGAGGTGATTTCCGGGTCGAAGGTCCGCACCTGTTCGCCCAGCCGTTCGGCCACCGCGTTCAAAAACGGCTCCACCGGCTCCACAATCTGCTTCCAGGAATGCGGCGGTGGTTTGGCGGGCGCGGCGACTGCAACCGCTTTGGTTTGGGCAGCCAACATCGTGCGCCAATCTAAGGGGAGTCAAAAACCAAGTCAAACCTTAGTGGTCTATTTCATACTCCGCATGAGTCACGACAGCCTGTAGCCACCGACGTAAGGAGGTGGAGCGTCGTGATCGCCATTTCTATCCGCCTCCTTACGTCGGCGGCTACGCGGGCTGTGAAAAATCCGGGTTAGGGCAGCACCTGCACGCGATAAAAACAAAAGCCGCCGGTTGCTGAGGCGTCGGTGAATTGCGTCGAAGCGCCGGCAGCGGTGACAACCGGGCCGACAGTCCGCCAGGGATCATTGGCCACGTCGCGCCGGCTCCAGACCTGGTAACGCCTGCCCGCGACGCTCTCCCAGGTGAGCGTGCTGCCCTTGGCGTCCAAACTGACACCCTGGATTTTCAACAACGACAGCGCGTTGACCGGATTGGTGCCGGCGATGTATTCCGCCTGATTGTTGAATCGGTCGCCGTCTGGATCGGCGTCCGGAGCGGCTTCCGGCGCCGTGAACAACGGAAAGTATTGGCGCTGGAAACGGTCGTCGAGCCCGTCGAAGTTGAAATCGGGAACCATCGTCTGGACTTCGAGGAATCCGTTCGCATACGCGATCTCGGCGCCGCCTTGCGCGATAAAACTGCGGAGGCCGGGCGTGGCGTTGCTCGCGACGCTGATGGAAACCGAGATTCGTTGGTCGGCAGATTTGCCGACGCCACGCCGATGAAATAGTTGCTTTGGCCGGGATGAATGGCGGCCGGCAGGGAAGACCAGCGGAACGATCCGGCGTTCGCGCTCGTCTGGCGAATGTGCGTGATACGAAACGCGGGACTGCCGACGGTCACGGCAAAATTGCTGTTGCCCGTTGCCCCGGCGGTGAGTGTGACAATGACATTGGTTGTCGGGAGGAAACCGGTTTCCGCCGAGGCATACGCGGAGGCTATGTCGCGGCCGCGAATTAAAAATGAGCTTGCGCTGGAAGGATCGAGCGGCGTGACACGCACTCGGTATTGGCCTGGCGGCATCGCGGGCAGATCGTAAGCTCCGTCGGCGCGCGTGACCGTGCCCGCGACCAGGTTTCCCGTCGAAGCCTCTTCGGCCAGAACAGCGGCGCCAAAAACCGGCGAACCGCTCAGGGTGACCTGCCCTTGCAGGCGGCCCAGGGTCGCCAGTGTGGAAGACTGGGCGTAGAGCCATTGGGCGGCGGCAACTTCATCGCTGGACAAACCGGCTTGCAGGTTGACACCTGCAGCCCCGCGGAACAGCATCGTCGCGCCGCCGACCGGGGAATGTTTCAGCCCCAGAAAATGGCCGATTTCATGCGCCGCGGTGCTTTCGATGAATTGGACCGTGGTGTCGGCGCTGTTGAAATCCGCGGACCATGCGTATTCGACGCCGTTGAACACGATGTCAGCCTCGGCCTGGGCATTGTTGTCGGGGAAAAAGGAGTTGAAGGTGACCGCCAACGCGCCGCTGATGTTGTCCATGCCGCCGTTGACAAGCGTGCCGTTCTTTGCCCAGAAAACCACGTTCTGATCGTCGCTGGTATTGACGTCCACACCGGGCGCGACCAGTCCGGCGTCTTCGAATTTCAAAAACGTGCCGGGAATCGCCTGCCATTGCGCGAACGAGGCGCGCACAGCGTTCAGCTCGGTCGTGGCGTTCGCCGCAGAGTAGGCATCTGCCGCAAGAAAAAACCGCACACTCCTGGTCGCCGGATTCACGACGTTGGTGTGAACGCCCTGTCCCTTGGGATTGGGCGGGACGGTCGGCTCGAGCGGGTTCAAATGCCATCGCACGGGATCGCCATTGCTGTTCAACTCGACAACAAATGCGCCTGCGCTGAAATCGCAGACAAAGAGGAGCGCCAGTAACGCGCTTCTGCTCTTCATGGATTGTCTCCTTGCACACGGCGTTTCAGTTCGACCAGCGTCAGCCGTCGCTGCGTCGGAGACAAACCGGTTCGGGAGACCGCCCAGCTGTCGGGATCGGGTTCGCCATGAAACAGATTGTGCACCAGTCGTTCGCCGGTCCGGGCGTCCTTGCCGACATGGAATTTTCCCTGCGCCAGACCGAGCGTGACGCCCTCGCCGCGCGGGTTCAAGACAAGGAACACGACCACCTCCTCGCCGACGGAGTATTCGACCTGGCCGGAGACGGTCGCCTTTTCGTCACCGAGAATGCCGCCGCCCTGCACAACGGGGAAAAGATTGGTTGAAAGCGAGCCTTTCCAGATTTCGACGATTTGCAGTTCGACCCTGGTGTAGATGCGGCCCGCCAGGTCCCTGAGGCAGCTTTTGCTCAAAACTCTGCCGCTCACCACGAGCGTCGCTTTTTGGGTGAGTTGTTCAATCGAGAGCGGCTGCATCTGTACCGCGCGAAGCGAGGACGTCCCGGCGCAACAAAGCAACAACAGAAAAACCCAGCGTGTCGCAACCGCCAACAACAACAACCGTCTTGCGGGCACCTTCTCCCACACCGGGGGAAGGGACGGTTCATGGGAAGGGAACACCTCCAAAATTCGGACGTGAATCGGAGCCATGAACCGGGCCGCCGGCTGCAAAGTGAGACAGGCTTCCAGCCTGTCAGTCCCGAACAGGCAGGATGCCTGTGCCACTTTCTGAGGTTCATGGGAAGCCCCCTCGCCATTTGGCGCGCATTGGGGCCATGAACCCCGCCAACGGGTAGGGCGCGGTGTCCTCACCGGGCCGCGGCCCGGCGGGCTGAGGACGGCCCGACCTGCCTTGCGGTTCATGGGGTAACGTGTGTCTTGAACCATTTGCGCGGCGCGACAGAATTATTGTCCATAGCGGTACAAACCCATTTGTTCGTGCAGCCCACGATAAGCGACCCGGAGGACGCTGCAAAAGGTTATCGAGACCGGGGTCGCCTACCCGCCCGGCGTGCTGCGCGGCGCGATGGCTTCGGAGAGCAGACCGAGCGCTTCAGCGCGGGCGACCGCTCCCACCAGCCGTCGTTCTTTTTGGGAGCTGATCACGGGCACGTTGCGCTGTTCGCTGTTGAGCAGGACCGGCAACGCGTCGAGCAGTTTTTGGTTCGGCGTCAGACACTTCGGGGGCGGACGCATCACGTCGTAAGCGATGACACCGTTCAATTCCTGCCCGGCATTGAGGTACTCCTTCAAATCCTGCAACGCGACCAGCCCGACGAGCGAGTTTTTGTCGTCCACCACCGGCAGAAAATTGTTCGAGCTGGTCAGGAACCGATCGGCAATTTCGTGGAAGGTCGATGTTTGCTTCAGCGGGGGCACCGGGTCGCGCATGAGGTCGCCGACGGTTTGCTGGGTGGCCGCGCCGGGTTGCGCGCTCTCCCGCTCGGTTTCCAGACCCTTTTGCCGGAGCGGTTCGGTGTAGATGGTTTCGGGATCAAGCCCGCGCGCCACCAGGGTTGACACCGCGCAGGCCACCATCAGCGGCGGCATGAGGGTGTAATTCAAGGAGATCTCGAACACCATGATCATCGCCAGCAGCGGCGAATGCGTGGTGGCCGCCAGCACGCTGCCCATGCCCGCCAGCGCAAAGGCGGCGGTGGGCAAGGTTTCGGCGACGTGACCCGCATGCAGGGTCATGCCGAACAAACCGCCCAGCCCGGCCCCCAGAAACAACGTCGGCGTGAACACGCCGCCCACTGCGCCGGAACCGACGGTCATCAGGGTGGCGAGCAATTTCGCCACGAACAATCCGAACAGAAAGCTCAACTCGTATTGGTCGTGCAGAATCTGATTCGTCGCGCCGTAGCCGTTGCCCCAGACCTGGGGGAAGCCAGTGGCGATTGCGCCCACCACCAGCCCGCCAAGCGCCATCCGCGCATAAAGCGGCTGCGAAACGCGACTGAACAGCAATTCGCTGTGGCGAAGCAGTTTCAGGAACGCCGCGCCCAGCACGCCGGCCAGGAGTCCGAGCAACAGGAACCAGGGCAGTTGCGTGACATGCGTGAATTCGACATACGAGGGCACTTGATACTGAGGTTCGATGCCGAAAAAACTCCGCG